>NZ_JBAPKY010000052.1:0-24391 GCF_037083785.1 Roseovarius sp. D22-M7 | reverse complement strand
GCCCAAGGCGTGGCCCGTCGCCCGCAAACCGTCTGGCTGAAACCCGTATGATCGGGAAAATATTCTTCTCGCCAGACTTCTTCAGCAGCCTGCTAGGTCTAAGGCTCGCTGCACCAGCCCGTCGCCGATAACGACAGGCCTGACCTCCGGCGGGGACCTGGTGCGAGGTGGCGAACCTACCGTCGGAACGAAAGGCCCATGTCCCAGAAGCCCACCTCGAGCCGCGTGGCGATGATGAAGCGCCTGCGCAGGCGGTCGAAGCCTGGTGTCCTTTCGGGATTGTATCCGAGGCGACGCGCCACGGCCCGGTCGAAGAGCGCGCCCACGTCCCGGCAGACCTGCTGGTAGTCTTCACCTGCATAGGTTCCGATCCAGTCGGCATAGGGGTGGTCCGGCGTCATATCCCGCGCCAGCCGCGTCCCGATCTCGCCATAGCCCATCACGCAGGGCGCGAGCGCCCCCAGCAGATCGAGCAAATCCCCCGAATGCCCCGCGTCGAGCACGTAGCGCGTGTAGGCGAGATTGGCGGGATGCTCCTCGGCGTTGAAGAGATCCGCCTCGCTCAGGCCCTCGTCGGCGCAGGTCTGCACGTGCAGCCCAAGCTCTTGGTTGACCAGCGCATCAACGGTGGCCGCACAGGCGCGCATCTCGTCGAGGGCATCGGCCTTGGTCACCGCCAGCGCCCAGGCCCGGGCGAAATGGATGAGGAACACGTAATCCTGCACGAGGTAACCCAGGAAAGCCTGGCGCGGCAGCGTACCGTCGCGCAGTCCCTCGACGAAGGCGTGATGCGTGTAATCGGTCCAGACCGTCCCCGCCGCATCGCGCAGGCGGGGAAAGGTCGCGCCATAATCATGCGTCATTGCGCGTTCACATCCAATGCAAGGCCCGAGACGGGCGTGTTCTCCTCGATCATCCCGCCATCCAGCAGGAATTGCTCGAACCGCTGGTAGCGGGCGTGATCGAGGGCCGCGGGCCGGGTGGCGAAGCGCGGATAAGTGTCGGCCCAGGCCATCTCGTTCAACTCGTCCTGCAACTCGCGCGAGGTGCCCGAGAAGATCTCCCAGCTTTCCTGCGGATGGTTCATGATGTACTGAGTGGCGCGTTCGGTGGCGTGCAGGAACCGGCGGATCATGTCCGCATCCATGCGGTCGGGATTGGCGACGTAGATCAGCTCGTCATAGGCGGGCACGCCCTCTTCCTCGATGTAGAAACAGCGGCCCGGCACCCCCTCGATCTGCATCTGGTTGAGCTCGAAATTGCGGTAGGCGCCGATCACCGCGGCGACCTGACCCGACATCAGCGACGGCGACAGCGACCAGTTGACGCTGACCAGTTCGATATCGTCGAGCGTCAGGCCGTGCTGGCCGAGGATCGTCGACAAGAGCACCTCTTCGACGCCCGACACGGAAAATCCGACCTTGCGGTCCTTGAGATCGGCGATGGTCTCGACCGGTCCGTCCTTCAGCACCAGCAGGCAGTTGAGCGGCGTGGCCACCAGCGTGCCGACCCGGCGCAGCGGCAGCCCGTTCTCGATCTGCAGGTGCAGTTGCGGCTGGTATGAGATCGCCAGATCCGCCTGCCCGGCGGCCACCATCTTGGGCGGGTCCGACGGGTCGGCGGGGGCCACGACCTCGACCTCCAGTCCGGCCTCTTCGAAATAGCCCAGCTCCTCGGCCACGATGATCGGCCCGTGATCGGGGTTCACGAACCAGTCGAGGATCAGGGTCATCTTGTCCTGGGCCATGGCAGGGGGGGCCGCGAGGGCGAGGATCAGCGCAAGGTATCTCATCTTTTCAGTCTCCTTGGGGAAGATCGCCGAGGGCGATCAGGGTAATGTCTCCGTCCCAGCGGGCACGCAGCCGCGTCGCCGCCTGCCACGAGCGCAGGCCGGTGCGGCAGGCCAGCACGGCGCGGCGTCCGTCGGGGCGGATGTCGGATCGGTCGAAATCGGTCACCTGAAGGCGGGTGGCGTCGGGCAGGGCGGGGCCGGCCTCGCCCGCCGCGCGCAGGTCGACCAGCCAGTCGTCGGGGCGGGTCTGCGCGGGCGCGATGAAGCCGAAGCCGCCTTGCGGTTCGTGGGCGCGGTCGAAGCGGAACCCGCCGAAGCGGTGACCGATGGCCTCGAACGTGACCAGTTGCCCCAGCGGCGCGGGCGTCATGCCGGTCAGGACCGCCATGGCCATCTGCGCCTGCAGGCTGCCCACGACGCCCACCGAGGGGCCCAGAACGCCGTCGGCGGCGCAGCTGCCCGCCCGCTCGGGCAGATCGGGGAAGACCGCGCGCAAGGATGGCGCGCCGCCGCAGAACCCGCCGCAATAGCCCGACGTGCCCACGACCGAGGCGCTGATCAGCGGGATGCCCGCCGCGAGGCAGGTATCGGAGGCCACGTAGCTGGCCGCGAAACTGTCGGCGCAATCCAGCACCAGATCGGCAGAGGTCACGTGATCCGACGCGTTCGCCGGATCGAGCGGCGCTGATACGGCCATGATCGTAGAATCCGGGTTCAGGTGGGCCATGTGGTGCGCGGCCGTATCGGCCTTGGACTTGCCGATATCGTCCATGCGAAACAGCGTCTGGCGGTGCAGGTTTGTAACGCTCACGCGATCGCCGTCCATCAGCGTGATCCGCCCCACCCCCGCGCCCACGAGGTATTGCAGAACCGGCGCGGCCAGCCCGCCGGCGCCGACGATCAGGACATGCGCGGCCGCCAGCCGATCCTGCGCCGCAGGCCCGAACTCTGGCAGGGCGATCTGGCGGGCGTAGCGGCTCATGCTGTGGCCTCGATCCATTGCCGGACGCGCGCCAGAGGATCTTCGTTCAGCGTGATGTCGGTCACCGCCGCGACGACATCGGCACCGGCGTCGAAGGCGCCCTGCGCGCGCTCCACCGACATGCCGCCTATGGCCACGAGGGGGATGTCGCCGATCAGGCGCTTCCATTCCGTCAGCTTGTCGAGCCCCTGTTCGTGCCATTTCATCTTTTTCAGGATGGTTGGATAAACAGGGCCGAGGGCGACGTAATCGGGATCCTGCGCGAGCGCGCGGTCAAGCTCTGCATGGTCATGCGTGCTGATCCCCAGCCGCAGCCCGGCGCGGCGGATGGCGGGGATGTCGGCGTCATCCAGATCCTCCTGCCCCAGATGCACCCAAGGACAGCCAGTATCCAGCGCCACCTGCCAGTGATCGTTGACCACGAGGATCGCGCCCTGCGCGCGGGAAAGCGCCAGTGCCTCGGCGATCTCGGCGCGCAGCGCGTCGCCTGAGAGCTGCTTTATCCGAAGCTGCGCCAGCCTCACGCCAAGCGGCAGGGTGCGCCGCAGCCAGTCGGCGGAGTCGAAGATCGGGTAGAAGCGGGGCAGCGCCATCACGAGAAGGCCTGCCCCAGCACCGGCGTCGAGGGCGCGGCCATGTCGCGCGGCATCATCGGGTCGGCCTCGAACCCCATGCGCCCCGCGACCAGCGCGCGCGCGAACCCGTCGGCCATCGCCGCCGGATCCCCGGCCTTGGCGACGGCGGTGTTCAGCAGCACCGCGTCATAGCCCAGTTCCATCGCGTGGGCGGCCTGGCTTGGCACACCAAGGCCCGCGTCGACGACCAGCGGCAGGTCGGGGAAATGCGCCCGCAACGACCGCAGCCCGTAGATGTTGTTGAGCCCCAGACCGGTGCCGATGGGCGCGCCCCAGGGCATCAGCACCCGGCAGCCGGCCTCGACCAGCCGTTCGCAGATCACCAGATCCTCGGTGCAATAGGGAAACACCTTGAACCCGTCATCGGTCAGGAGGCGCGCCGCCTCGACCAGCCCGAACGGGTCGGGCTGCAGCGTGTCGGCGTGGCCGATCACCTCGAGCTTGATCCAGTCGGTGTCAAACAACTCGCGGGCCATCTGCGCGGTCGTCACCGCCTCGCGCACCGAATGACAGCCGGCGGTGTTGGGCAGCACATGCACGCCCAGATCGCGGACCAAGTCCCAGAACGCCTGGCCGGCCCGCTCTGACCCGGCCTCGCGTCGTACGGACACCGTGGCGATCCCGGCACCCGAGCGTCTGAACGCCTCGGCGAGGATCGCGGGCGAGGGGTATTGCGCGGTACCCAGCATCAGCCGCGAGGCGACCTCGGTGTCATAATACGTTGGCATCTCAGCCCCCTTGCCGCGGCGTGACGATCTCGATCCGGTCGCCATCGGACAGGCGGTGCGCGGCGCGATTCGCGGCTGGTACGAATTCCTCGTTGACCGCCGTGGCGAGTTTGACGTCGCCATAGCCCATCTCGTCGAGAAGGCCGGCGAGGGTGTCCGCGCCGCTCTCCCGCGTGGTGCCGTTAAGCGTGATCTTCATGGTATAACTCCGGTCTTTCATTGTCGCGCAGCACCAGCCCGGCGACCTGCCGCGCCACCGCGGGCGACAGCAGGAAACCGTGGCGAAAGAGGCCGTTGACATGCAGCGTGTCGCCTTTGCGGGTGATGCGCGGCAGATTGTCGGGAAAGGCGGGGCGGGCGTCGGCGCCGATTTCCACCACCTCGGCCTCGCCGAAGGCGGGATGCAGGGCGTAGGCCGCCGACAGAAGCTCCATCACCGAGCGGGCCGAGGCGCGCCCGCGCTCGCCGCTTTCGAGCTGCGTGGCGCCCAGCATGAAGATGCCATCGCCGCGCGGCACGATGTAGAGCGGGAAACGCGGATGCAGCAGGCGCACGGGCCGCGAAAGCTGCACCTCGGGACTGCGCAGCACGACCATCTCGCCCTTGACGCCACGCAGATCGGGCAGGGCGCCCTGTGCGGCGAGGCCGCGGCAATCGATCGTCGGGCCGTCCGGCGCGGCATCGGTCTGCTCGAAGCGCGCGCCGTCCTCTTCCAGCGTCAGGCGCAGATGCTCTAGCGCCGCGCGCGGGTCGATATGCGCCTCGTTCTCAAACCAAAGCGCCCGGTCGTGCCGCTCGGCGACATGGGGCTCGAGCGCGGCCAGAACGTCGCCGGTGACCAGCCGGTGCCCGGCGGTGCGGTGCGCGAAATGGTCAAGCTCTCGCCAGTCGCGCCCGAGCGTAACCACGAGCGAGCCTTGGCGCGTGACCGCGACGCCTTGGGCTGCCCACCAGTCGGCGGCCTCGCGCCCCAGCCGCACCACGGGTTCTTCCGCCGTGGCGCCTTCGCAATCGGGGGCGAGCATGCCGCCGGCCCACCACGAACAGGCGTGCGGTCCGGGGGCCGCGGCCGGATCGCGCAGCGTCACGGGCACGCCGCGTGCCATCAGTTCGGTGGCCACGCAAAGCCCCGCGACGCCCGCACCGCGAATGGTGACGGGTGCGGTCATGTCCAGACCTCGTGGAAATGGTGCAACGGTCCGTGTCCGCGTCCGATATCGAGGCCGTCTGCGGCCCGGATCGCGGCGTGCAGCCAGCCATGCGCGCGCTCGACCGCTTGCGCAAGGGTGCGGCCCTTCGCAAGTTCCGCCGCGATGGCCGAGGAATAGGAACAGCCCGTGCCGTGGGTATTGCGCGTGGCGATGCGGGGCGCGTCGAGGCGGATCACGTCGTCCGCGACAAGCCAGTCGGTGCAGGTCTCGCCATGCCCGTGGCCGCCTTTCATCAGCACCGCGCGGGCGCCCATGTCGCGCAGCCGCGCGCCCTGATCCCGCATCTCGGCGTCGCTGCGCGCTTCAGGCAGCCCGAGAAGCGCCGCCGCCTCGGGCAGGTTCGGCGTCAGCAGGGCGGCGCGCGGCAGAAGATGCCTGACCAGCGCCGCGCGCGACGCATCCGGCAACAGCCGCGCCCCGGACTTGGCGACCATCACGGGATCGAGCACCACGGGACCCTTGTAGTCATGCAGGGCGTGCGCCACCGTCGCGATCAGGCTGGCCTCACCCAGCATCCCGATCTTGATCGCGTCGATGTGGATGTCATCCAGCACGGCCGCGATCTGCGCGGCAACGGATGTATCGGGGATCGGATGCACGTCGGTCACGGCGCGCGTGTTCTGCGCGGTGACGGCGGTGATAACGCTGGTCCCGAAGACGCCGAGCGCCGAAAATGTCTTGAGATCGGCCTGAATGCCCGCGCCGCCGCCACTGTCGGAGCCTGCGATCGTCAGCGCTGTTGTCGCCATCCTGCGTTCCTTCCGTCTTGACGGGAACGAAGGTGCTGCGCCGGGTGGCGGGCAAGGCTCCGTTCCCTACGCCGGCGTTACCCGGATCAGGTTCGATGGGTTGGCCTCTCACCTCTCAGCCCGGTCAACGGGCACCCCAACGGATACCTCCAACGTAGCAAGGCACCGCGGGCACGACAAGGGGCGACGCCATCGGCCCGACCCGCGGCCGGTCCATGCGCGTCCGGTCGCGCGGCGCGTGTCAGAAAACTGTCACTTGCCTTGCGAACAGACGTCATGAATGACGGGTCCGGGACTGGCGCGTCCCGCAGGACAAAGGACGGAGGCATGACGACCTATGCTGTCAACGGGCTGGGCCGGATCGGCAAGCTGATCCTCAAGCCGCTGCTGGCGCGTGGCGCGCGGATCGCTTGGATCAACGACGCGACCGGAGATCCAGAGATGCACGCGCATCTGCTGGAATTCGACACGGTGCATGGAAGGTGGGACGCGGATTTCGCCCATGACGCGGGCAGCGTCACCATCGACGGCGTGCGCCTGCCCTTCATCGGTGCGCGCGACATCGCGGAGCTGCCGCTGGACGGTGTCGATGTGGTGATCGACTGCACCGGCGTGCACAAGAGCGAAGGCAAGCTCGCGCCCTACTTCGAGGCCGGGGTTTCGCGGGTCGTTGTCTCGGCGCCGGTCAAGGACGGGCCGACCGTGAACATCTGCCACGGCGTCAATCACGCCGCCTTTGACCCCGCGCGGCACCGGATCGTGACGGCGGCAAGCTGTACGACCAACTGCCTTGCGCCGGTAGTCAAGGTCCTGCACGAGGCGATCGGTATCCGGCACGGATCCATCACCACGATCCATGACGTGACCAACACCCAGACGATGGTGGACCGGCCCGCCAAGGATCTGCGGCGCGCGCGCTCGGCGCTCAATTCGCTGATCCCGACGAGCACCGGCAGCGCTACCGCGATCACGCTGATCTATCCCGAACTGACGGGCCGGATCGACGGCCACGCGGTGCGGGTGCCGCTGCTGAACGCCTCGCTGACCGATTGCGTGTTCGAGATGGACCGCGAGACCAGCGTCGAGGAGGTGAACGCACTGTTCAAGGCCGCCGCGGAAGGCCCGCTGGCAGGCATCCTGGGATACGAGACGCGGCCGCTGGTGAGTGCAGATTACACCAACGACACAAGGTCGGCCATCGTCGACGCGCCCTCGACGATGGTCACGGGCGGCACGCAGGTGAAGGTCTATGCGTGGTACGACAACGAGATGGGCTATGCGCACCGGCTGGTCGATGTGGCGCTGATGGTCGGGGCGCGTCCGTGACACCACGCACTGAGCGTCCAGATGGTCTTTCGGCCTATATCGCCGTGACGGCGGCCTATTGGGCCTTCATGCTGACCGACGGCGCGCTGCGGATGCTGGTGCTGCTGCATTTCCACACGCTTGGGTTCACACCGGTGCAGCTGGCCTACCTCTTCGTGCTCTACGAGATCGCGGGTATGGTGACCAACCTGTCGGCGGGCTGGATCGCGGCGCGGTTCGGGCTGACGGCGACGCTTTACGCGGGCCTCGGGTTGCAGGTGGCGGCGCTGGTGGCGCTGGCGCAGCTCGACCCCGGCTGGGCCGTGGCGGCCTCGGTGGTCTACGTGATGGTGGTGCAGGGCGCGTCGGGCGTGGCCAAGGATCTGGCCAAGATGTCGTCGAAATCCGCCGTGAAGCTGCTGGCGCCTGAGGCCGAGGGCGGGCTGTTTCGCTGGGTCGCCGCCCTGACCGGGTCGAAGAACGCGGTCAAGGGCGTCGGGTTCCTGCTGGGGGCTGGCCTGCTGGCGACCTTCGGCTTTGCCGGGTCGGTCTGGGCGA
This sequence comes from Roseovarius sp. D22-M7, assembly GCF_037083785.1. Classification (NCBI taxonomy): domain Bacteria; kingdom Pseudomonadati; phylum Pseudomonadota; class Alphaproteobacteria; order Rhodobacterales; family Roseobacteraceae; genus Roseovarius; species Roseovarius sp. D22-M7. The sequence goes on along the minus strand of NZ_JBAPKY010000052.1, from coordinate 16,431 downwards.
TGGCGGGCGTGCTGGCGGTGATCCTAGGGGGCGTCGCATGGGCGATGCCGCCCGGGCTGCCGACGGGGCGCAAGGGTGCGAAATTCTCCGAAGTGGTCTCGAAATCCGCCAACGTGAACTGGCTGAGCGTGGCGCGCGTCTTCCTGTTCGGGGCGCGCGACGTGTGGTTCGTGGTGGGCATACCGGTCTATTTCTACGCGGTGCTGTCGGACGGCACCGAGGCGGGCGACCGCGCGGCGTTCTTCCTGGTCGGGTGTTTCATGGCCGGCTGGATAATCCTTTACGGCGCGGTGCAGGCGGGCGCGCCGCGGCTGTTGCGGGCGCGCAGCCGCCCCGAGGGCGAACTGATCCGCGCGGCGCGGGGGTGGGCGATCGCGCTGTTGGCGGTGCCCGTGCTGCTGACGCTGGCCGCAGCGCTGGCGGACGGGCCGCAGACCTGGCTGACGGGCGCGCTGGTCGCGGGGCTGCTGGCCTTCGGCGCGGTCTTTGCGGTCAATTCGGCGCTGCATTCCTATCTGATCCTCGCCTTCTCGAAGGCCGAGCGGGTGACGATGGATGTCGGGTTCTACTACATGGCCAATGCCGCCGGGCGGCTTCTGGGCACGGTGCTGTCGGGGGTGACCTATCAGATGGGCGGGCTGGCGCTGATGCTGGGCACGGCGAGTGCGATGGTCGCCGCGTCTGCCTTTGCGGCGGGTCGGCTCGACAGCGCGGCAGACCCCGGCGTTGCGCCCGGATCCTGACCGGGGCCTCCGGCGGGAGTATTTCTGGCAAGATGAATGCGGGACGCGTTGTGCGGCGAGCCTGGAGCGTCAGGTGTTGAAGAGGAAGTGCAGCACGTCGCCATCCTTGACGATGTACCCCTTGCCCTCTGAGCGCATCTTGCCGGCATCCTTCGCCTTCTGCTCGCCGCCCAAGCTGACGAAATCGTCATAGGCGATGGTCTCGGCCCGGATGAAGCCGCGCTCGAAATCGCCGTGGATGACGCCGGCGGCCTTGGGCGCGGTGGTGCCGGTGGGCACGGTCCAGGCGCGCGCCTCCTTGGGGCCGACGGTGAAATAGGTCTCGAGATGCAAGAGGTCGTAGCCGGCACGGATCAGCCGGTCGAGGCCGGCCTCCTCGAGCCCCATCTCCGAAAGGAACATCGCCGCCTCCTCGGCGTCGAGCTGGCTGATTTCTTCCTCGATCCGGGCCGAGATTACCACCGAGGCCGCACCCTGGGCCTCGGCCATCCGCGCCACGGCCTCTGAATGGGCATTGCCGGTGGCGGCGTGGGCCTCGTCGACATTGCAGACGAAGAGGACCGGCTTGGAGGTCAGCAGTTGCAGCATCTTCCACGCCTTGAGGTCGTCCTCGTCGACCTTGACGGTGCGCGCGGGGCGGCCCTCTTCGAGAGCGGCCTGCGCGCGCGCCAGCAGGCGGTCGGCTTGCACGGCCTCCTTGTCCCCGCCCTTGAGCTTACGCGCGAGACCGGCGCGGCGTTTCTCGATGCTGTCGAGATCGGCGAGCATCAGTTCGGTCTCGACCGCCTCGGCATCGGCGACCGGATCGACGTGGCCCTCGACATGCGCGACGTCGCCGTCCTCGAAGCAGCGCAGGACATGGGCGATGGCGTCGACCTCGCGGATATTGGCGAGGAACTGGTTGCCGAGACCTTCGCCTTTCGAGGCGCCCTTCACCAGCCCGGCGATATCGACGAAGGTCATGCGGGTCGGCACGATCTGTTTGGATTGCGCGATCGCCGCCAGTTTGTCGAGGCGGGCATCGGGCACCGCGACCTCGCCCACGTTGGGCTCGATCGTGCAGAACGGAAAGTTCGCGGCCTGCGCCGCGGCGGTGCGGGTGAGCGCGTTGAAAAGCGTCGATTTGCCGACATTGGGCAAGCCGACGATACCCATCCTGAAGCCCATCTGCCACTCTCCCGACCGGTGAATTGCGGGCATCTACCGGGCGGGGCGGGGCAAGGTCAAGCCGGGCATTGATTTCGCCCGCGCTTTGCGCCAAACCCGCCGGAACCCAGCCGGAGGACACAGACCCCATGACCCGTATCGACACCAGGTTTGCCGAACTGAAAGCTGCCGGAAAGAAGGCCTTCGTGTCCTACATCATGGCGGGTGACCCGGATGTCGAGCGGTCCTTCGAGGTGATGCAGGGTCTGCCCGCGGCGGGGGTCGACGTGATCGAGCTGGGCGTGCCCTTCACCGATCCGATGGCGGACGGGCCGACGATCCAGCAGGCCGGCCAGCGCGCGCTTGCCGGCGGCATGACGCTGGAGAAGACCTTGCAGATGGCGCAGCGCTTCCGCGAGATCGACGACACCACCCCGATCGTGCTGATGGGCTATTACAACCCGATCTACAGTTGGGGGGTCGAAAGGTTCCTCGTCGATGCCGTAGCCGCGGGGATCGACGGGCTGATCGTGGTCGATCTGCCGCCCGAGGAGGATGACGAGCTGTGTCTGCCGGCGGCGCGCACGGGGATGAACTTCATCCGCCTGGCGACGCCCACGACCGATGACAAGCGCCTGCCCAAGGTGCTCGAGAATACCAGCGGCTTTGTCTATTACGTCTCGATCACCGGCATCACCGGTGCGGCTTCGGCCGAGGCGGGCGAGGTTGAACCGGACGTCGCGCGCATCAAGGCGAAGACCGATCTTCCGGTGGTCGTGGGCTTCGGCATCCGCACCCCAGAGACGGCGCAGTTGATCGCCGGCGTGGCCGATGGCTGTGTTGTCGGCTCGGCCATCGTGGCCGAGATCGCCAAGGGCGGGCCGGTCTCGGACGTGATCGAGTTCGTGCGTGGGCTGGCTGGCGGTGCGCATCGCGCCTGATCCGATCAAGATGCTGCTTTTGAACGATAAAAAATGATCGGAACCTCTTGAAGGTTCGGTGCCCTGCTCCCAGATGTACCATGAAAGGGAGCGGCAGGCCCCGGACATGGCGGCAATGCCGTCCTCTCGATCAAGACCGAGACGGAACAGAAAGGAGGGAAGCGATGAACATGAGATCACTGATACCATGGAACACCCGCAGCCCGGCGAACTGGGCAGGCGACCGCGATCCTTTTGCACTTTTGCACAACGAGATGAACCGCTTGTTCGATAGCGCCTCTCGCGAATTCGGACGTGACCTGTGGGCCCTCGACGGATTCGGCGGTTGGCCGCGGGTCGACGTGACCGATGCAGAGGACCACGTTCGCGTCGATGCCGAAGTACCGGGCCTGAACGAGAAAGACGTGGAACTTACGTTGAAGGACGGCGTCCTGACGTTGAGCGGTGAGCGCAAGGTCGAGAACGACGACAGCGACCGCCGCGTATCCGAGCGTTTCGTGGGGCGGTTCGCGCGGCAGATCCCGCTGGGATACGAGATCGACGAGGACAATGTGTCGGCAACCTTCGGCAATGGCGAGTTGACCGTGACACTGCCCAAGACGGCGCAGTCGAAATCGGACGCCAAACAGATCGAGATCAAGTCGGCCTCGTGAGGCGATCGGATCAGTGACCTCTTCAAGGCGCGCCCATCGTAGGGCGCGTCTTTTATTTGTGATTGTTGCGAGGCATCTCGTCCGCAGCAGGTGCGGCGCTTCCCGGGTTTTTCCGACTTTTTCTGCGACACATCGTTCGATTGTGCCATAAGGCGCGAATGTGTACGGAACGTTCATCGGATCTGGAGGGCGCATGGCTGTCATCACGAATATTCAGGATCTCAAGGAGATATTTGCGCGGCGTGTGCCCAGGATGTTCCATGATTACGCGGAATCGGGCAGCTGGACCGAACAGACCTTTCGCGAGAACACCTCGGATTTTGACAAGATCCACCTGAAACAGCGCGTCGCCATCGACATGACCGGCCGCAACGTCGCGAGCCGGATGATCGGGCAGGATGTGGCGATGCCGGTGGGGCTTGCGCCGGTCGGGCTGACGGGCATGCAGCACGCCGATGGCGAGATCAAGGCGGCGCGTGCGGCTGAAAGGTTCGGCGTGCCCTTCACCCTGTCGACGATGTCGATCTGCTCGATCGAGGATGTGGCCGAGCACACGACCAAGCCGTTCTGGATGCAGGTCTACACCCTGAAGGACGACGATTTCATGCAGCGCCTGTTCGACCGGGCGAAAGAGGCGAAGTGCTCGGCGGCGATGATCACCGTCGATCTGCAATTGTTGGGGCAGCGGCACAAGGACCTCAAGAACGGGCTGAGCGCGCCGCCCAAGCTGACCCCGTCGAGCGTGGCGAACATGATGACCAAGGTTCGCTGGGGCTTGGGGATGCTGGGCACCAAGCGGCGCTCTTTCGGCAATATCGTGGGCCATGCCAAGGGCGTGACGGATCCCTCGTCGCTGAGCACATGGACCGCCGAGGCGTTCGACCAGGCGCTCGACTGGGACCGCATCCGCGAGTTCCGCAAGATGTGGGACGGCCCGCTGATCATCAAGGGGATCATGGATCCGCGCGACGCGGTCGAGGCGCTCAATGTCGGGGCGGATGCGATCATCGTGTCCAACCATGGCGGGCGGCAACTGGACGGGGCGCTCTCGGCGATCCGGGCGCTGCCGGCGATCATGGATGTCGTGGGCGACAAGATCGAGGTGCATTTCGACAGTGGCATCCGGTCCGGTCAGGACGTGCTCAAGGCGCTGAGCCTCGGGGCGAAGGGCACCTATATCGGACGCGCGTGGACCTACGGGCTGGGCGCCATGGGCGAGGCCGGCGTGACCCGCGCGCTCGAGGTGATCCACAAGGAACTCGACACCTCGATGGGACTGTGCGGGCGGCGCGACGTGCATGATCTCGACCGCGATGTGCTGCTTGTGCCCAAGGGGTTCTTCGACGGTTGGGAGTAGCGCCCGGACCGCCGGCCGCCGTATTCGGGTGTTTTTGCCGGGCAGAAACGGAAAGGACCGGATTCGGGCCTTTTCAAGCGCGGCGGTGTGGTCTATCAGCCGGGCTTCATGCGGGGTGACAGCCTTGGAGGCACCCCGCGCCAATAGATGGAGAATTCAAGATGGCTGGAGAAATTCCTGATCTTCACGCCCAGGAACGCACGGGGACAGGCAAGGGCGCCGCTCGTGCGGTGCGCCGCGCGCATCTGGTTCCGGGGATCGTGTTCGGGGGCGATACGGATCCGTTGCCGATCCAACTGCCCTACAATGCCCTGATCAAGCGTCTCAAGGCGGGTCGGTTCAAGTCGACGCTGTTCAACCTAAAGGTCGATGGCCACGAGGATGTGCGCGTGATCTGCCGGGACGTACAGCGCGATATCGTGCGTGACCTGCCGACGCATGTCGATTTCATGCGCCTGCGCCGGACGTCCAAGATCAACCTGTTCATCCAGATCGACTTTCAGGGAGAAGAGGAATGCGCGGCGCTGCGCAAGGGTGGCGTTCTGGCCATCGTGCGCCCCGAGATCGAACTCGTGGTGACCGCGGGCGACATTCCCGAGAGCATCGTCGTCGACCTGACCAAGATGGAGAACATCGGCGACACGATGACCATTTCCATGGTCGATCTGCCCGCCGGCGCGAAGCCGACCATCGATCGGGATTTCGTGATCTGCAACATTTCCGCGCCCTCCGCGCTGAAGTCGCAGGAAGACGAGGACGAAGATGAGGCCGAGGTCGAAGAGGCCGCCGAGGAGGCCTCGGAAGAGGCCTGAGATCCGGTCATCCGGTAGATTACCCGAGACGCGGCCCCGGAATGGGGTCGCGTCTTTGTCTTTTCAGTCGCCCAGACGGCGCGCGCGCGCGGCACGGTAGGCGCTGATACGCTCTTCGAGGCGGTCGGCATAGGCGTTGCGACCTTCGTCGCTCATTTCGGCGAGGTGCCGCACGAGCACCTCCTGGCCCATCTCGAAGCGGACCGCGAAACGCGCCCGGTGCTGGCGCATCCGGTCGGCGACCTGCGCGGGGTCGAAGGGTACGGCGCGCAGATCCCGCACGAGGGCGTCGTAGCTGTCACCCAGCCTCGCGCGCCCGCCATCGGCGGCGCGCCACGCCTCACGCATCTGCCGGGCGATCTCCTGCCGGTCCTCGGGGCTGAGGGCGCGGGTCAGCGGGCCCCCGGCCATTTCGAGCCGCGGCGGATGCGGCTCGCCCGCGTGGCGCAGCGCCCAGCCGGCGGCCAGACCCACGACCAACAGGTTGAGCGCGAGCGAAGCCACGAGCAGGATGCGCATCAGGCGGCCGTCGCGCGCCGTGCTCTGCCGGTCGGTCATCAGTCCTCTCCCGCGGCCAGATCGAAGGCCATTTCGGGCGTGATATCGACAAGATAGCTCGCGTCATCCACGCCCGTCACGCGCGCCGGAAGGCCGGTGCCGATCCACAGCCCGGCCAGCGCCGCGGTCGCCAGCCCCGCCATCGCCGGCCAACCGCCTACCAGATCCCGCAGGCGCGGCATCGCGGTGCGTCGTGGCATCGGGCTTTCGGCGGCCGCCTGCATCGATGCGGCATCGGCCATGACGCGGGCCAGCAGCGCGTCGGTCGGTGCCGGCGGGGAGTGCCGCGCCGCCTCGAAGAACACATCGAGCGCGCGGTCGTCGTGATCGTCACCAGTCATCGGCATATCCCAACTCCTCTTTTCTTTGCCTGAGCGCCGTCGCCAGCGCGCGTTTGCCCCGCGATGTCAGGCTTTCCACCGCCTCGACCGAGATATCCATGATCTCGGCGATGTAGATATTCGACAGCCCCTCGATATGGCGCAGTACCACGGCCTCTCTTTGCCGGGCGGGCAGGGCGTTCAGCGCCGCCTGCAACGCGTCGGCGCGGGCACGTTCGTGCATCGTCTGGACCACGCTGGCGCGGCCGTCCGCGGGCTCGGGGATCGTGTCGAGCGTGACGGTTCCCCCGCGTGCCCGGCGCTGCCGGTCGATGCAGAGATTGGCCACCACGCGGTAAAGCCAGGTGGTCACCTTCGCCTCGCCCTCGCGCCAGGCATGCGCCTGTTTCCACAGCCGCAGCATCGCCTCTTGCGCGACGTCCTCCGCCTCGGCGCGGTTGCCCAGAAGGCGCCACGCATGGGCCATTACGCGCGGTGTCAGCCGATGGGTCAGCACGCGGGCCGCGGCCTGCTCGCCATCGGCAAAGCGCGCGAGCAGGGCCTCGTCGGGCAAATCCTCGATGGCGTCGAATGGCATCCGCATCGCCCCTGACAGTACCCGTCCCGCGCGCCCTTGGCCAGCGATGCGGGCCCCGGATCCATGGCATCACTCGCCGGATTTGCGCCCGCGCATTCCGTGGTGGCGGTCGCCCCGCTGGCTGTGCCAGTCGTCGAATTCCGCGCGCGACACCGCCCCGTCACCATCGAGATCCATGCGCGCCATCATGCCGCCCTGCCGCCGGGCTTGCAGTTCCTGCATGCCGAGATGTCCGTCGCCATCGGCATCGTGCCGGTCGATCATGTGATCGGCCCGCCGGCCGATCCTTTCGGCCTGCCGCGCCGTCATGCGGGCGATCAGTTCCTCACGCGAGAGCGCGCCATCGCCATCGGCGTCGGCCCGATCGAAGCGCGATTGCATATGCGCCATCATTTCGGCGCGCGTGATTTCGCCGTCGCCATCGGTGTCGAGCGCATCGAAGACCGGGCGCATCTGCGTGCCCCCGTTGTGGCGGTCGGCCAGCACTGTGCCCGGCCCGCCGAGGGCAAGGACCGTGGCAAGCCCGGTGATCAGTTTTGCATTTTTCATCGTGAACTCTCCGCTGGTGTCTGATACGTCGGAACCGCGAAATGACTGTCGCGTCCTGACCGGCTCGCAAGGGATGATACGCGGCCCGCGCCGTTTTCCGTCGCAGATGCGCGAGTGCCCGGCAGGATGCACCGCGCGGTTTGCGACATCGCGCCGCAAGGACAGGCTGTCATCTTTCAAAGCCATGTGCTTGCCCGCACGGTACGGGGAAACGATCGAAAGGGTGCTTTCCATGCACGATACCAGCGTCCAGACCGACCGCCCCGTCTGGCCCGCCCTGCGACGCGGGTTCCGTCGCAAATGCCCGAATTGCGGGCAGGGGCCGATTCTCAAGAGTTACCTGAAGGTGCGTGAGACCTGTCCGGTCTGCCGCGAGGATCTCAGCCATCATCGCGCCGATGACGGGCCCGCCTACCTGACGATCCTGCTGGTTGGGCACCTGATGGCGCCGCTGCTGCACGTGACGTTCACCCATTTCCGACCCGAGCCGCTGGTGTTGTTCACCATATTCGGCGTTGGCACGGTCACCTTGTCGCTGTATCTTCTGCCGAGATTGAAGGGGGCCATCGTGGCCTTTCAATGGGCGCGGCACATGCACGGCTTCGGCGACGATCGCTGAGCCGCGCGCCGGGAGGGTGGATGACCGAAATCGACAAGACCGCCGTGCGCGATGCGGCCACCGTGATTTTGCTGCGCGACACCGATCGCCCGCATGTGCTGATGGGCCAGCGCGGCAAGACGGCGGCCTTCATGCCCGACAAGTTCGTCTTTCCCGGCGGCGCGGTGGATGCCGGCGACGCGGCTGTGCCGCTATCGCGCCCGCTGCCGCCGATTTGCGCCGAGCGGCTGTCCGAGGATTGCGACGGCGACCTCGCACACCCGCTGGCCGCGGCGGCGGTGCGCGAGCTGTGGGAGGAAACCGGTCTGGCGCTCGGCGTGCCGGGGGACTGGCCGGGCGCGGTGCCGCCGGATTGGCAACGCTTTGCCGCGCGCGGCCTCGTGCCGGTGGCGGATCCGCTGCAATTCGTCTTTCGCGCGATCACCCCGCCGGGCCGCCCGCGCCGGTTCGATGCGCGGTTCTTTCTGGTGCAGGCCGAGGCGCTGTGCGGGGATCCGGACGATTTCTCGGATGCCAGCGACGAGCTGAGCCACCTGCAATGGATCCCGCTTGCGGATGTGCGCAAGTTCGATCTGCCCTTCATCACCGAGGTGGTGCTGGCCGAGGTCACGGCCCGAGCACATGACCGCACGCCGCCCGCATCCGTGCCGTTCTTTCGCAACGATGACGAGGAAAGCCTGTTCCTGCGGCTTCAGGGGGCGGCTTCGGACTGAAGCACCTCCGCGCGTGCCTTATTCCGACGCGTGTTTCTGCAACACCTCGATCGGCACGATGGACAGCGCGCGTATATGCGTTGCCTGAAGCCGCACCAGCGGCGCGCAGCCCTCGTCATGCGCCTGCAGGAACCGCCCGGCACACAGGCACCATTGATCGCCGGGCTTCAGCCCGTCAAAGCCGAATTCCGGGCGCGGCGTGCTCAGGTCGTTGCCGACATATTTCGAATAGGCGAGGAATTCCGCCGTCATCAGCGCGCAGACGGTATGGCTGCCCTGATCCTCGGCACAGGTGTTGCAATGCCCGTCCCGAAAGAACCCGGTCAGCGGATCGTCGGAACAGTGCTCTAGCGCACCGCCGAGGACGTTCACCGATTGCTCCATCTCCATGGTGTTTTCCTTTCGGTCAGGTATCAGCGTTCTTCGAGCACGGTCTCGAAGCCTTCGAAGTCCGGCGGCCCCAGCAGGGCGTCGCGCGTCGAGCGGTTGCCCGCATCCTTGTGCGCCGCGCGAAATGCTTCGGATTTCGTCCAAGCGTCGAATGCGGCGCGGCTGTCCCAGATCACGTGGCTGGAGTACAGCCTGTGCCCCTCGCCCTCAGGGCCTTTCAGCAGGCGAAACTCGCGAAAGCCGGGGACGCTGGAAAGATGGCTCTCGCGTTCGGCCCACATCCGCTCGAACGCGGCCTCGTGGCCGGGTTTCACCCGAAATCTGTTCATGGCGATGAAGGTCATGTCGCCTCCCTCTGTCTGGTCTCGCGGGCCGGGGCAGGCCGGGCAATGGCTGGCGTGCCGAAGTTGACCTGAACCATAGCGGCCCGCCATGCAAGCGCAAGCGGGTCAACGGAATTTGTCGACGAGCCGCTGCAACGGGCTGCGCGCGGCATCGTCTGTCGGCGCCGGGTCGTCCGGGACGGTTCCGGGGCCCGGCGCCGTGTCGGGGACCGGTTTCGGCGCGGGTTTCGGGTTCGCCGGCCGCGCGGGGGCCATGCGCTGCGCGACGGCGTTCTGGAAGCGGTCGGGCTTGCCCTCGGCCAGCCACGGGGCGCCGTCGGCGATGCCGCGCAACAGGTCGTCGAGCCACGCCTCGTCGGCCTTGGCGAAATCCTGCAACACGTAATGCGTTACGCGGTCCTTGTGCCCGGGATGCCCGATGCCGAGCCGCACGCGCATGTAATCCGCACCCAGATGCGACTGGATCGAGCGCAGACCGTTATGGCCCGCATGGCCGCCGCCGGTCTTGACGCGCAGCTTGCCGGGGGCGAGGTCGAGCTCGTCGTGAAAGACCGTCACCTCGGCCGCGCCAAGCTTGTAGAACCGCGCCGCAGCACCCACCGATTGCCCGCTGAGGTTCATGAAGGTCTCGGGCTTCAGAAGCACGACCTTCTCGCCCGCCAGCACACCCTCGGCCATCTGGCCCTGGAACTTGGCGCGCCACGGGCCGAAGCCGTGATCGGCGGCGATCGCATCGACCGCCATGAAGCCGATATTGTGCCGGTTGCGGGCGTATTTCGCCCCCGGATTGCCCAGACCCACGAACAGCCGCATTGCCCAAACCCCCGTCCTGATGGAGGGTGGTCTAGGGGTTTGCCCCCGTGGAATCAAGCAATGCGCGGGCGGGACATGGCAGAGTACGAGATCGACGGGCTGCGGATGGTGGTGCCCGATGCGCTGCTCAACCCACGTATCGCCGGCAAGCTGGACGCTGGCCGCTACGAGGCGCACGAGGCCCACGCGGCGGCGATGCGCTTGCGGGCCGGTCAGCGGGTGCTCGAACTGGGGGGTGGGATCGGCTATGTCGCCGCGATCTGCGCGCGCGTCACGGGGGCGCGCAACGTCACATGCCTCGAGGCCAATCCCGCGCTGCTACCGGTGATCCGCGCCAACCTGGCGCGCAACGGCTTCGCCGAGGTGACGCTTGTCCACGGTGCGGTAACGGGCCGCGACAGCCCCGCGGCGCCGGTCGCCTTCGACGGCGCCAAAAGCTTCTGGGCGGGGCGCATCGCAGAGGGTGCGGGGACCGCCGGGGCAGGGGTCGAGGTGCCCGCCCTCGGTCTGGACGCGCTGCTCGACAGGGTGCGCCCGCAGGTGGTGATCATGGATATCGAGGGTGCAGAGCAGCATCTTTTCGGCGCGCCCTGGCCCGCGCATGTGCGCAGCGTGATGATGGAACTGCATCCCGGACGCTATGCCGATACGGTCGTGCAATGCATCGTCGATTGCATGTCAGAATCCGGGCTGACCTATGATCCCGGCCCGTCTTGCGGCCGCATCCTGTGCTTCCGACGGGTGCGCGGGCGGTAGCGGCGGGAAACCGGGGCTCTGCTGTTTCCTTCGCCGCGTCGCCATGGCAATGTACCGTCCATGAACACACGGATCACCTCTCCCGATGGGACACCCGCCAGCCGTTTCGCGTTTGGCACGATGCAATTCGGCGGGGCGGCCGACGAGGCCGCGTCGCGCGCCATGTATGATGCCTGTCTCGAGGCCGGTATCACCCATTTCGACACCGCGCATCTTTACACCGAGGGCGCTGCGGAAACCCTGCTGGGCCGCTTTGCGGCCCCGCATCGCGACCGGCTGGTGATCGCCACCAAGGCGGGTTATGCGGGCGGGGCAGGGCGCGACAACATCCTGTCGCAGTTCGACACATCGCGCCGGCGGCTCTGCATGGATCATGTCGAGATCCTGTATCTGCACCGCTTTGATCCCGAGACGCCGCTGCAGGAGACCATTGAGACCTTCGCCGAGCTTAAGTCGCGCGGCCAGATCGGCCATGTCGGCCTGTCGAACTTCGCCGCGTGGCAGGTGATGAAGGCCGGCTGCATCGGCGCGCGGTTCGATCTGTCGATCTCGATCCTGCAGCCGATGTACAGCCTATTGAAACGGCAGGCCGAGGTCGAGATCCTGCCGATGGCCGCCGCCGAAGGCATGGTCGTGGCGGGCTATTCGCCGTTGGCCGGCGGCCTTCTGACGGGCAAGTACGCGCGGGGCGAGACCGGGCGGCTGACCGGCAACGAGCGCTACGCGATCCGCTACGGGCAGGACTGGATGACCAAGGCCGCAGGCGCGCTGGTGGAAATCGCGCAGGATCTCGGTACAGATCCCGCGACACTGGCCGTCGCCTGGGCCGCGCGCCACCCGGCCGGGCCCGTGCCGCTGATCTCGGGGCGCTCTGCCTCGCAGATCGCGCCGTCGCTCGCCGCGCTCGATTTCCATATGGACGACGCGCTTTACGCAAGGCTTGCCGCGCTGACACCGGCGCCGCCCCCGGCCACCGATCGCACCGAAGAGGCCTGAGCGTGACGCGTCGCGACCTGCCCCCAACGGCCTCCGTCGCACATCAAGGCGAGGATGCGCGGATGCACGCCCCGGCCGCCGCGCGCAATGCCGACGCCATCACCGAGGCGCTGTGCGCGATAGCCCCCGAGACCGGCCGCGCGCTGGAGATCGCCAGCGGCACCGGACAACATGCCATGGCCTTCGCCCGCGCGATGCCCGGCTTGGACTGGCAGCCGACAGAGATCGACGCCGACCGCATGGCAAGCATTGACGCGCATGCAACTGCTGCCGGCCTTTCCAACCTGCGTAGCGCGATCCCGCTGGATGCGACCGAGGCGGGGTGGGGCGCGGCACATGGCGGGCAGGCGCTGATCGTGCTGGTCAACCTGCTGCACCTGATCAGCACGCCCGAGGCGCGGGTGGTGGTGGCCGAGGCCGCGCGCGCCCTCGCCCGCGGCGGGGTGTTCGCGATCTACGGGCCCTTTCTGCGCGAGGGCCGCGCGACCTCCGACGGCGACGCGCGGTTTCACGCCAGCCTCGTCGCGCAGGACCCCGCGCTTGGCTACAAGGACGTGGCCGAGGTCGAGGGCTGGCTGGAGGCCGAGGGTCTGGGGCTGATCGGCACCCGTGCGATGCCGGCCAACAATCTCTTTCTTGCGGCCCGGCGCCCCGGCTGATCTGGATCAACGCCGCGCCCGCCGCGTGATGCTTTCTGCCCGAGACATCCCTCTACCGAAAGGCCCCCGGCATGAGCTGGTCAGACACCATCGACACCACCCGCCAGAACCTGCGCAGCCTCAACGCGCTGATCCCCGAGACCGCGCGCGCCTTCGGCGGGCTCGGCAAGGCGGTCAAGGAGGGCGGCACACTCGACTTCAAGAGCAAGGAATTCGTGGCCCTCGGCATCGCGGTCGCCACCAAGTGCGAGCCTTGCATCGCCCTGCATGTCGAGACGCTAATCCGCAACGGTGCGACGCGCGACGAGATCGGCGACGTGCTGGCAATGTCGATCCAGATGGGCGGCGGGCCGGCGATGATGTATGCCGCCAAGGCGCTTGCCTGTTACGACGAACTGGCGAAAAAGACCTGACCGCGCAGATATGTGCTGACCGCCTTTGGCAGGCAGGCTAGACCGGTGCAAAGGTTCCGTATGAGAGGTCGATCATGCTGCGCGCGTTGACTTTTGTGTTTCTTCTTGCCGCCCTGCCGGCCAGTGCGGCCGAGCGGTTCGGCGATTACGACCCGGTCGATTTCGGCTTCCGCGGTCCGGCCGCCTATCCGGTGCACGGCATCGACGTCGCGCGCTTCCAGAACGAGATCGACTGGCGGCGGGTGAAGCTGTCGGGCGTGGCGTTTGCCTTCATCAAGGCGACCGAGGGCGGTGATCTGAAGGATCCGCAATTCGACCGCAACTGGCAGCTTGCGGCGCGCGAAGGGGTGCCGCGCGGGGCCTATCATTTCTATTATTTCTGCACGGATCCCGAGATTCAGGCGCGCTGGTTCATCCGCAACGTGCCGCGCCGCGGCCGCGCCCTGCCGCCGGTTCTGGATCTGGAATGGAACCCGTTCTCGCCGACCTGCACGACCCGCCCGCCGGGGGCCGAGGTGCGCCGTCAGGTGCGGATCTTCCTCGACATCGTCGAGCGTCACTATGGCCGGCGCCCGATCATCTACACCACGCCCGACTTCTACAAGCAGACCGGGATCGGCGCGGTCAGGGCCGAGTTCTGGCTGCGATCGGTGGCCCGGACGCCGGATCTCGTCTATCCCGGCCAGCCATGGGCGTTCTGGCAGTATACCGGCACCGGGATCGTGCCGGGCGTCGAAGCGGGCGTGGATATCAACGTGTTTCGCGGCTCTTCCGCCGAGTGGGACCGCTGGCTGCGACGCAATCACCGCTAGCCTCGGGCGGCGCGCGAACGCCGGTCGCGCGTTCGGAAAATCGGCCGGGAAAGCGGTTGCCCCGCCCGCGGCGCCACGCCTAGACTGACTGCGCAAGACACGGGCAAGGGGGCCGCAGCATGCGCTGGATCTTTCGTCTGATCGGAGCGGTCGTCGTGATGGCGGCCATAGCGCTTGGCGCACTGGCCTTACTGCCAAGCGGGCGCATCGCGCAGATCGCCGCCGACCAGTTGACCCGCGCGACGGGGCGGGCGGTCACGCTGTCGGGCGACACCACGCTCAGCCTTTACCCGATCCTCGGGGTGTCGACCGGCGCGGTCGAGGTCGCGAATGCCGACTGGTCCGAGGCCGGGCCGATGCTGCGCGCCGAAAGCCTCAAGATCGGGGTGGCCCCGCTGCCGCTGTTGCGCGGCGAGATCCGCATCACCGGGCTGGAGATCGCAGAACCACGGATCCGGCTGGAGCGCGCCGCGGACGGACGGGTGAACTGGAACCTCGGAGTCGATGGTGTGGCGCCATCCGGGCAGTCGGACGGGGCAGGACCTGCCACGTCGAGACGGCTGGCGCTGACCCTCGACCGGGCGCTGATCCGGGGGGCGTCGCTCAGCTATATCGACCACGGACAAGGCAGTGTGCACGAGATCCGCGACATGGATTTTGACCTGCGCTGGCCCGATTACGAGGGTCGCGCGACCTTCAAGGCGGTGCTGCGACAGGTGGAGGTGCCGGTCACCGTCACAGGGCATGTCGACAGGCTGGGTGCGTTTCTCGACGGGACGGTCACGCCGGTCGCGGCCAGCATCGACGGGCCCCGCGGCCGCGCCGCGTTCGACGGCCGCGCGGGCGTGGCGCCGCAGGCGCAGGGTCAACTCGATCTCGACATGACCGACACGGGCGCCTTCATGGCGGCGCTTGGCCTTGGCGAGGTGGCCATGCCCGAGGGACTTGGGCGGCGCGCCGAGGGCCGTGCCGGGGTCACGCTGACCGAGGCGATGCAGATCTCGGTGCGCGAGATGGCACTGGATCTGGGGCGAAACGCGATCTCGGGCGCCGCCGATATCGACCTTTCCGGCGCGGTGCCGCGGGTTGACGCACAGCTTAAGGCCGGGGCGCTGGACCTGTCGTCGCTGGCCGGCGGCAGCGGAGGCGGGGGCGGGGGCGGTGGCGATGGGAATGATGGCTGGTCGCGCGCACCGATCGATGCCAGCGCACTCGGGCTGGCCAATGGCGAGGTGGTGCTGTCGGCCGACAGCATCGATCTGGGCGATCTGAGCCTGGGGGCGTCGCGCTTGGCGATCACCGTCGAGCGGTCGCGCGCGGTGGTCGGCTTGCGCGAGATGCGTGCCTATGGCGGGCAGGTTTCGGGCCAGGTCGTCGCCAACAACCGCTCGGGCCTGTCGGTCGGGGGCGACCTGACGGCCGAGGGTATCGACCTCGAACGCTTCCTGGCCGATGTCATGAACATCACCCGGTTCTCCGCCCCAGGCAGCGGCGCCGTGCAGTTTCTGGGCGTCGGGCAGTCGGTGCATGCGATCATGAATTCGCTGTCGGGCGAGGGCCGGATCGGCACCGGGCGCGGGGTGATCTCTGGGCTCGATCTCGACCGGTTGATGCGGTCGGGGGACGTGACCGGCGGCACCACGGTCTTTGACGAGATGACTGCCAGTTTCACGATGGAGGACGGCAATCTCTACAACCGCGACCTGGTGATGCGCCTGCCGCTGGCCCGGGCGACGGGCAGCGGGCGCATCGGGCTAGGCGCGCGCGATATCGATTACCTCTTCACGCCCGCCCTTCTGGACGGGGAGACGACGCGGGGTGTCGCCATACCGGTGCGCATTCGCGGGGTCTGGGCCGACCCGCGCATAACCCCGGATCTCGAAAAGGCGATTGAGATCAACCTGGGTGAAGAGCGCGAAAAGCTCGAGAGCGAGGCCGAGCAAAGGCTTGATCGCGAGATACGCGAGCGGCTCGACCTCGAGGCGCGCGAGGGTCAGAGCCTCGAGGATGCGCTCAGGGACAAGCTCGAGGATGGCGCCAACCGGGCGTTGCGCAAGCTGTTCGACTGAGCGCGGGACAATTCGAGTATTTTCGGAAGGATGAAAGGGGCGGTTTCATCGCTGTCCCCGTTTCGCCATCATTCCGCCGCCACGCCTATCTTTTCGACCTTTACTGCGGCGAATTTGAATTCGGGGATTTTTCCGTATGGGTCGAGGGCGGCGTTGGTGAGGATGTTGGC
>NZ_JBAPKY010000051.1:0-24543 GCF_037083785.1 Roseovarius sp. D22-M7 | reverse complement strand
CAATCCAGACGCCGTATACATGGCCGCAACCGAAATCATGCCAGCTTTGACCGAGACGCTCTTGCCCCGCGGGAGCCATCCATACATGGTCCGAGCGACAATGACGACGCCGCAGCCGCATGGGCAAACAAGGGTCTCGGGCTCGACCACCTGCTCGATCCGGGGCAGATCTCTGGGCAGGTTGCCACGGTTGCGGCTGGCCACCCGTTTGCGTTTCGGCGTGTCATCGCCGGGCGCTTGATCCTGTTTCTGTTCCTCGGCCCCGGAGACTGCGATCTGCAGATCCTCGAAGGCCAGCTGCCGCTCGCCATTGTCCTCGGACCATTGGCGGACAATGGCTCGCTCCTCGTCGAGCTTCTCGGATTTCTTGCCATGCACGACATGGTTCAGTTCGGCGACCAAGTGCTCGAAGCGCTCGTTGATCTTCTTGAGGCTGGCCGTCTCGCGCAGCAGCGCGGCGACAGCGTCGCGCTGGTCCTCGGGGATGAGCCAGACTACGAACAACCAAGTCAAGGAGGGCTGAAAGGAATAGTGCAACATCTGCCAGGAGATGGAGAAGGGTCACGCTCGTGGCTTCTTGGACCTGATGTGTGGATCGGCGAGGTCAGCACCAATGCCTTAGGGGCGATGAGGGAGAAGCAAGCGGAAATCCATCGGGGCTCGCAGCGATGATCTATCAGGCCGCCCCAAGAAGCCGGATATACGTCGGCAATCGCGACCTTCGATCCAGAGCCAAATAGACCGTTGCAATCAGACTGGGTCCATATACGTCCACACAGGCACCTCGGCGTCCGATCGCAAACTGCATCGCGGCGTCACTGAACCTGACATTCGCGCATCCCGCCGCATTTGTAGCAACCGAGTAGAAATTATCAGAACAGAACCGCCGGACGTCAGATCCAAGACAATGACGGCGGGCAGTCTCGAGCGGGTGTTCCCCTCGACGTCAATTCTGGCGCGACGAAAGAATAGAGCGAATGGAGATTGGATTAATGTAGGCGCAGCATGGCACCTGTGGTTTTCGGAACTTGCTTACGTTTGTTGTTGCGATGGCCAAGCTCGCTGACTCGATGATTTTTCTATTCCCTGACGCTGCTGGACATTTGGAACAGTGGAAATTTGGTCTGGTACATCATGCAAGGCGGCCTTCGGACTGAGCGCGGCGACGGCGTCGTATTGGGCGAGATGGACGTCGCCGGTCATCTGCGACAGGAAATGCGCGCGGCACAGCTGGTCCATGACCGGGCCCTTGACCTCGGACAGATGCAGGCGCACGCCCATCTCGTCCAGACGGGTGTTGATGGTCTCCAGCGTCTCGACGGCGCTGAGGTCGATCTCGTTGATCCCTGCGCACATCAGCACCACGTCGCGCACCGGCCCGCCGGGGCGCACGCGGTCGAAGATGTGATCCTCGACGAAGCGGGCATTGGCGAAATAGAGGCTCTGATCGGGGCGGAATGTCACGACGGCCGGATCGGTGATCACCTCGTGGCGCAGGATGTTGCGAAAATGCTGGGTGCCGGGGACCAGCCCGACCTCGGCGATATGCGGCTTGGAACTGCGGTAGAGGTGCAGCCCGACCGACAGGATCACGCCGGCCGACACGCCCACCTCGACGCCGAAGCCCAGTGTCAGCACGATGGTGGCCGCAACGGCGGCAAAATCGGCACGTGAATAGACCCAGGCGCGACGCAGGATGGAGACATCCACAAGGCCCAGCACCGCCACGATGATCGTCGCGGCCAGCGTCGCGATCGGCAGGTCGTGGATCAGCGGTGTCAGCGACATCGCCGCCACTGCCAGCCCGAGCGCGGTGAAAGCCCCCGCCGCCGGGGTCACCGCGCCCGCGTCGAAATTGACGACCGAGCGCGCGAAGCCGCCCGTGACCGGATACCCGCCGGTGAAGGCCGCGCCGATATTGGCCGCGCCCAACCCGATCAGTTCCTGATCGGGGTCGATGCGTTGCCGGCGCTTGGCGGCCAGTGTCTGTGCCACGGACATGGATTCGACGAAGCCGATGATCGAGATCAGCAGCGCCGGCATGAAGAGCTGCCCGATCAGGTCGACCGAAAGGGATGGCAGGGTAAAGGGCGGCAGGCCCTGCGGGACGACGCCGACCACCGCGACGCCGCGCGTGTCAAGCTCCAGCCCCCAGACCGCAAGCGTGGTCACCGCGACCGCGGCGACGGGGCCGGCCTTGGTTATGATGTCGGCGGCGCGCGGCCCCAGCCCGAGGCGTTGCAGGGCCGGCTTCAGCCCGCGCCGCACCCAGAACAGAAAGGCCACGGCCCCGACCCCGAGGACCAACGTCACCGGGTTGATCTGGCCCAGACGTGTCGTGAGCGCGAAGAGCATCTCGGGCAGGGTTTTGCCGCTGGCCTCGATCCCGAGGATGTGACGCAACTGGCTGAGGGCGATCAACAGCCCGCTGGCGGTAATGAAGCCCGAGATCACCGGATGCGACAGGAAGTTTGCCAGGAACCCCAACCGCAGCAGCCCCATCCCCAGCAGAAGCGCCCCCGAAAGCCCGGCCAGCGTCAGCGCCGCCACTGCGTAGCCCGCCGTACCTGCTTCGGCCACCTCGCCGATCGCCGCCGCGGTCATCAGCGACACCACGGCGACCGGGCCGACGGCCAGCGTGCGGCTTGTGCCGAACACCGAATAGAGCAGGATCGGCACGATCGAGGCGTAAAGCCCCGCCTCGGGCGGCAGCCCCGCCAGGATCGCATAGGCCAGCGATTGCGGGATCAGCATGATCGTCACGATCACCGCCGCCAACGCATCCCCGCCAAGGGTGTGCCTGTTGTAGCCGCGCCCCCAGGCGAGGATCGGGAAATATCGGGCAATGACAGGCATGCAGGACAGGTCTTTCGGGTTCATGTCGAAACTGGGCGCACCGCCGGGGCCAAGGCCCGGCGGTGGAACGCGTGGCCAGAGGTGTCGTCAGCCTGCGGCGGTGATCTTCTCCGGGCGCGCCAGCCATTCGTGCCCCCGCAACATGGCCTTCCAGTAGATCGGGGGCAGCATCTTTTCCTTGAGCAGCCAGGCGAGGCGGCTCGGTTTCGTGCCGTCGACCACGAATTTCGGAAAGCTCGGTTTCATGACACCGCCATAGCCGAACTCGGCCAGTACGATCTTCCCGCGCTCGACCGTCAGCGGACAGGAACCGTAGCCGTCATACTGCGCCACCGCCGCGCGGCCCTCGAGATCGGCGACGAGGTTGTCGGCGACGACCGGGGCCTGCTTGCGCGCCGCGGCGGCCGTCTTGGCGTTGGGGGCGTTCATCACGTCTCCAAGGCTCCATATATTGTCATGCCTCTTGTGGCGCAGGGTGGCCTGGTCGACATCGACCCATCCGGACGCGTCGGCCAGCGGCGAGACGCGGATGAAATCCGGCGCTGTCTGCGGCGGGCAGACGTGGAGCATGTCGAACTTCATCGTGACGCGCTCTGGATCTCTGTCAGGCTTTTTCACCTCGAAGGTCGCCAGCCGCGCGGGGCCGTCCACCGCGACGAGGTTGTGAAAGAAATCAAGGCTCGCGTTATATTTGTCCATGTAGGATTGCAGCGCGGGCACGTAATCCTTCACCCCGAAAAGCACACCGCCCGCGTTGCAGAAATGGATATCGATGCTCCCGAGGGCGCCATTTCGACACCAATGATCGGCGGAAAGGTAGAGCGCCTTTTGCGGCGCGCCGGCGCACTTGATCGGCATGGGCGGCTGCGTGAAGATGGCGCGTCCCGCCTTGACCGACTGAACCAGTTGCCAGGTATAGGGCGCCAGATCATATCGGTAATTCGAGGTGACCCCGTTGCGGCCGAGCGTATCCTCCAGCCCATCGATCGCCGACCAATCGAGCTTGAGCCCCGGGCAGACCACCAGGCGGTCGTATTTGACCACGCGACAGCCATCGAGGATGACGGCATTGTCCTGAGGCTCGAACGCCGCCACGGCGGATTTGATCCAGTGCACGCCACGCGGAATGAGGCTGCCCATCGTCTTGGCGGTCTCGGCCGGCTCGAATATGCCGCCACCAACCATGGTCCAGCCCGGTTGGTAATAGTGAATGTCGGTCGGGTCGATGAGGGCGATCTCGAGATCCGGCTTGCGGGACTTGAGGCTGGCGGCCACCGCGATGCCGCCAGCGCCCCCGCCGACAATCACGATGTCGAAGGCCGCGTCACCCGAGGCGGTCGGGGTCTTGCCGCCATTGACGATGCGCCGTGCCACCCCGGTCATGTCGAATCCGGCCGCCTTTGTCGCAGCGAGTATTTCGGACAGGGGACGGCGTTTGGCTTCGGTCAGCGACCACAGCGTTGCCGACCGGGTGCCGGTGCGGCAATAGGCAAGAACCGGTCCTGGCAATTCCATGAGCGCTTGGCCGAAGGCTGCGGCATCGCTGTCTTGTACCATGCCAGAGGTTACAGGCAGATAGTGCGCCTCGATCCCCGCGGCCTTGGCTGCCGTTTCGATCTCTTCAAAATTCGGCTGATCAGCGCCTTCGGCATCGGGGCGGTTGCAGATGATGGCCCGGAATCCGGCATCGCGGATCTTGGTGACGTCCTGCGGGGTGATCTGGGGGCTGACCGACAGCGCCTCGGTGACGTTATTAACTTGCATGCTTTCTCCTCCCTCAATCGAGAACACGGTCCTCTCTCACAACCGGTTCACCGGCAGTTTCAGCATCGGATTGCCGTCCTTGTCCGTCGGCACCTCGCCGGCGCGCATGTTGACCTGCAGCGAGGGCAGGATCAGCCGCGGCATGCCAAGCTGCGCATCGCGCGTCGTGCGGAAGCGGACGAACTCCTCTTTCGTCTTGCCGCCGCCCACGTGGATGTTGTGGGCCTTTTCCTCGGCCACCGTGGTTNAGCGGACGAACTCCTCTTTCGTCTTGCCGCCGCCCACGTGGATGTTGTGGGCCTTTTCCTCGGCCACCGTGGTTTCCCACCGGATGTCGCGGCCGTTGGGGCCGTAATCATGGCACATGAACAGCCGCATCTCGTCGGGCAGGGCCAGCACCTTCTGGATGCTGTCGTAAAGCTGCCCCGCATCGCCGCCGGGGAAATCGGCGCGCGCCGAGCCGCCATCGGGCATGAAGAGCGTGTCCCCCACGAAGGCCGCGTCGCCCATCACGTGGGTCATGCAGGCCGGCGTGTGGCCGGGCGTGTGCATGGCAAAGCATGTCATGCCGCCGATGGTGTAGCTGTCGCCGTCGGTGAACAGCCGGTCGAACTGGCTGCCGTCGCGCTGGAACTCGGTGCCCTCGTTGAAGATCTTGCCGAACACGTCCTGCACCACGAGGATCTTCTCGCCGATGCCGATCTTGCCGCCGAGCTGCTGCTGGATATAGGGCGCCGCCGACAGGTGATCGGCATGGACATGCGTCTCGATGATCCATTCGAGGGTCAGCCCCTCGGCCTTGATGTGATTGATCATCGCGTCGGCGTGATCATAGGTGATGCGCCCCGCCGCCATGTCGATATCCATCACCGAATCGACCACCGCGCAGGTGGTCGAGCCGGGGTCGCGGACAACGTAGCTGATGGTGTTGGTGGCCTCGTCGAAAAACGCGGTCACCTGCGGGGTCACGCTCATGTCGACCGGATATTGCGTCATGTTTTCACTACTTCGCTCAGGACAGGGCGCTCAGCGCTTGCAGGTGCGGATGCCGAGCACCGTGTAAAGCGGGCAGATCCGCATTCCGGCCGTGGCCAGCAACACCGCACCGACGGCGACAGCGATCCATTTCACGGCGCCGGCGTCAAAAACCGGTGCGAGGCCGCCGAGGGCGGTCACGAGAAGCACGAGCCCGAGAAGGGCCCGCAAAGCGCGGTCGATTGTTCCGATATTCGTCGTCATGATGCTCTCCTGTAGTTGATCGGTCGCTGACAGAGATGGCCTGACCCACCTTCGCGCGATTCGCCTTTTAACATTCCTGAATATGAATGTGATTAAAAAAGATGTAAATGTATAGTACCTTTATGTCGCAGCCGCCGGAGTTGCGGTCTGGCGCCGGTCACCCACCCCGCCCCTTCGGCATGACGATCCCGTCCTGCAAGGGTGCGATTCGATCGAGCAGGGCGGAGCGATTGGCGGCGATGTCGGCGATCGTCACGCCATCCAGCACATCCAGAAACGCTCGTGTCGCCTGCGCGAAGGCGGTCGACAATTTGCACAAGCCGATCAGCGGGCAGGTGTTCGTCTCGCTGTTGAAGCATTCCACGAGCTCGATCGGCCCTTCGGTCAAGCGCACGACGTCGCCGACGCGGATCTCCTCGGCGGGTCGCGCAAGGCAGAAACCGCCGCCGCGCCCGCGCTGCGTGCGCAGAAGGCCGTCCTTGCCCAGTTCATGCACGATCTTGACGATATGCGGCCGCGAGACGCCGTGGATCTTGACCACGTCGTCGATGCGCACAAGCGCCGGGCTGCGCAACGCCGCCAGTTGCAGCGCCCGCAACGCGTAGTTGGTGTAGTTGGTCAACCGCATGTTCCGCTCTCGATACCTTTGTACTCGGTCATGTCTCGGACGTTAGCGCGAACTGCGCCCATACGCCACAGTCAAAGATATATTCAAAATATTGCTTTTGTCCGGAATGCGCGTTATCTCGGCGAGACATCTCAGGAGGTGCCGCAATGTTCGAGACAGCGTCCGCTGAAATCCTGGCACGGGTGCAGTTCGCCTTCACCGTGTCGTTCCACATCATCTTTCCGGCCTTCACCATCGGTCTGGCAAGCTACCTCGCCGTGCTCAACGCACAATGGTTGCGGACGCGTGACGAGACCTATCTGACGCTTTTCGAGCACTGGAAAAAGATCTTCGCCGTGGCGTTCGGCATGGGCGTGGTCTCGGGCATCGTCATGTCCTACCAGTTCGGCACCAACTGGTCGGTCTTCTCCGACAAGGCTGGCCCCGTCGTCGGGCCGCTGATGGCCTACGAGGTGCTGAGCGCGTTCTTCCTCGAGGCCGGGTTCCTCGGGATCATGCTCTTCGGGCGCGAGAAGGTCGGCGACCGGCTGCACATGCTGGCCACCGCGATCGTTGCCGTGGGCACGCTCGCCTCGGCCTTCTGGATCCTGTCGGTCAACAGCTGGATGCAGACGCCGCAGGGCTTTTCCATCAACGATGCCGGGCAGTTCGTCCCCGAGGACTGGTGGGCGATCGTGTTCAACCCGTCCTTTCCCTACCGCCTCGTGCACATGGTGCTGGCAGCGTTCCTGACGACGGCCTTCGTGGTGGGCGCGGTCGGCGCGCTGCACCTTTTGCGTGACCGGACCGACCCGGCGGCGCGGCGCAACTTTTCCATGGCGATGTGGATGGCCGTGCTCGTCACCCCGCTGCAGATCTACGCCGGCGACCTGCACGGTATCAACACGCTGGAGCATCAGCCGGCCAAGGTCATGGCGATGGAGGGCCATTTCGACAGCCACCCCGAAGGTGCGCCGCTTTACCTCTTCGGCATTCCGAACCAGGAGGACCAGCGGCTGGACTACGCGGTCGGCATCCCCAAGCTGTCCTCGCTGATCCTCAAGCACGACCTCGACGCCCCGCTCGACGGACTCGACACCGTGCCGCGCGCGGATCAGCCGCCGGTGGCCATCGTCTTCTGGTCGTTCCGGGTCATGGTGGCGCTCGGCTTTGCCATGCTGGGGGTCGGGCTCTGGGCGCTGGTGCGCCGCATTCAGGGCCGCCTGTTCCACAGCCCGTGGCTGCACCGGGCGGCGCTGGCGATGGGGCCGTCGGGCTTCGTCGCGGTACTCGCCGGGTGGATCACGACCGAGGTCGGACGCCAGCCCTTCACCGTCTACGGGCTGCTGCGCACCGGTGACAGCCTCGCACCGGTCTCGGCACCGGCTGTCGGGGCCTCGCTGATGGCGTTCATCGTGGTCTATTTCTTCGTCTTCGGCGCGGGCACCTACTACATCCTGCGGCTGATGGGCCAGCGCCCGGGGGGTGGACCGCGCGACGTCGAAGGCCCGACCCGGACCGCCGGGATCACGCCGGCGCCGCAGTTCGGACGCGACGCGATCGCGCCGGGCGAATAAGGAGGACACGCCATGGAAATCGATCTTGCTTTCATCTGGGCCGGGCTCATCGCCTTCGCCGTGCTGACCTACGTGGTCCTCGACGGCTTCGATCTGGGCGTCGGGATCCTGTTCCCGCTGGCCGGGTCCGAGACCGACCGCGACACCGCCATGAACTCGGTCGCGCCCGTCTGGGACGGCAACGAGACGTGGCTGGTGCTGGGGGGCGGCGGGCTTTTTGCCGTATTCCCGCTGGCCTACGCGGTGGTGATGCCGGCGCTTTACATGCCGATCACGCTGATGCTGCTCGGCCTCGTCTTTCGGGGCGTCGCGTTCGAATACCGCTGGAAGACGCGGGCGTGGAAGCCCGTCTGGGATCTTGCCTTCGTCGGCGGTTCGGCGCTGGCAGCGCTGTGCCAGGGCATCGCGCTAGGCGCGCTGGTGCAGGGGATCGAGATGGCCGACCGCGCCTATGCGGGCGGCTGGTGGGACTGGCTGACGCCGTTCTCGTTGCTCACCGGCGTGGCGGTCGTCACCGGCTATGCGCTTCTGGGGGCGACATGGCTGGTCCTCAAGACCGAAGGCGGTCTGCAGTACCGCATGCGGCGCCTCGCCTGGCCGCTCGGCCTGGCCACGCTGGCGCTGATCGGGGCGGTCAGCCTGCTGACCCCGTTCCAGGACCCGGTCTATTTCGATCGCTGGTTCAGCTTCCCCGCCGCGCTTTATTCCGCCCTGGTGCCGGTGATGCTTTTCTTCGCGGCCATGCATCTGTTCCGTGGGCTGGCCGCGCGCAGCGACCACGCCCCCTTCATCGCCAGCCTCGCGCTCTTCGTGATCAGCTTCATCGGGATCGGCATCAGCTTCTACCCGATGATGGTGCCGCCCGCGCTGACCATCCAGGCGGCGGCCGCCCCGCAATCCAGCCTCGCCTTCGCGCTGGTGGGCGCGCTGATCCTCGTGCCGATCATTCTGGCCTACACGGGCTATGCCTACTGGGTGTTTCGCGGCAAGGTACGGCCCGGGGATGGGTACCACTGATGCGCCCGGTCACGCGACGCCTGCTGTGGTTCATTACCCTCTGGGCGCTCGGCGTCGGAACCCTCGCCGTCGTGGCCCTCGTGATACGCCTGTTCCTTTGAACGCAGAACGGAGAGAGAAATGACAACCGACAAGACGCAGACCGGCACGCTCGAGAACTGGACGCCACAACGGCTGAGCGCGGCCTTCGAGGCCGGCGACGTGGCGATCATCGATGTGCGCACGCCGCAGGAATACGCCTTCGAGCATATCCGAGGGGCGCTTCTGGCACCGCTTGCCACATTCGAGCCACGGCACCTGCCGGCCCAAGACGGCAAGCGTCTGGTCTTTCATTGCGGATCGGGCGTGCGGTCCCGCAAGGTGGCCGAGGCGTGCCTTGCGGCCGGCATGCATCCGGTTGCACATCTCGACGGGGGCTTCGGCGCGTGGAAGGCTGCGGGCCTGCCGTATGTCACGATCGATCCGGCGACGGGCAGCAACAAGATGGTGACACCCGACAAGACCTGATCCACCGGCCCGGTCACGAGGGTCGGGGCGCGGCCTCTCGCAGGGCCGCGGCCAGTTCCCGGAACTCCGGCACCCGTGCAGAGTTGGGCCTCCAGATCATGACGACCCGGCGCGGGGCGGCCTCGGGGGCGGGCACAAGGGCGATGTCATGGCCATCCGCGATCCCGGCCTCGACCGCAAGGCGGGGCAGCATGGTGATGCCAAGTCCCGTTTCGACCATGGCGACAAGCGTGTGCAGGCTCGTCGCGGCAAAGCTGCGATCCTCGTGGATATCCCCGGGGTCGAAAGCGGAAAGGGCGTGGCGCTGAAGGCAATGCCCGCGCTCGAGCAGCATCATCGGCCGAGCTGCAAGATCCGGCCCACTGACCGATGCCATGTTGGCGAGCGGATGCGCGCGCGCGCAGGCCAGCGCATAGCCATCCTCGAACAGAGCCTCGCAGGCCAGATCGCCGATATCGAACGGCAGCGCCACGATCGCCGCATCGAGCCGCCCGTCCGACAGCCCGTCGATCAGCGCCTCCGTGAGATCCTCGCGCAGATATAGTTTCAGATCGGGATAGTTGCGGCGCAGATGCGGCATGACCCGAGGCAACAGGTAGGGCCCGACCGTCGGGATCACGCCCAGCCGCAAGCCCCCGGAAAGCGGTTTCCCGCTGGCCTGTGCCAGATCGACCAGATCCTCGGCCTCGCGCAGCATGCGGCGCGCACGCTCGACGATCTCGGTGCCGATCGGGGTCACGATCACCTGCCGCTTGGTACGCTCGGCCAACGTCACGCCGAAGAGTGCTTCAAGCTCCTGCACGCCTTTGCTCAACGCGGACTGGGTGACATGGCAACGTTCGGCGGCCCGCCCGAAATGCAGCTCGTCGGCAAGGGCGACGAGGTAATGCAGGTGGCGCATTTTCGGCAGATCGACCATCAGTCATGCCTTTTTGGAATTATCATGACAACTTTAATTCGTTTCACGAATGTAGTGCAAGTCGTTAGTACGTGATTGCACGCACATCAACCAGGAGGCGACACCATGACCACAGACACTCGGATTTCTATGCCCCGGCTCAACGAGCCGGCGCCGGAGTTCAACGCACCCACCACCCATGGCCCGAAATCGCTCGGCGATTATCGCGGCAAGTGGCTTGTGCTGTTCTCGCATCCGGCGGATTTCACACCGGTCTGCACGACGGAGTTCGTCGGTTTCGCCGGCCGGGCCAAGGACTTTGCCGCGATCGATTGCGCGTTGCTGGGCCTGTCGATCGACAGCCACTACGCGCACATCGCCTGGACGCGCAACATCAAGGACAATTTCGGCGTCGATATCCCGTTTCCGATCATCGCCGACCTGTCGATGCAAGTCGCGCATGCCTACGGCATGATCCAGCCAGGCGCGTCGGACACCGCAGCGGTACGCGCGACCTTCGTGATCGACCCGGAGGGCGTACTGCGCGCGATGCTTTACTATCCGATGACCAACGGACGCTCGGTCGACGAGGTCTACCGCCTGGTGCAATCGCTGCAGACCTCGACCGCGCATGGAGTCGCGACACCCGAAGCATGGCAGCCGGGCGACAAGGTCATCGTGCCGCCTCCCGCAACGGCAGAGGCGGCCGAAAGCCGTGCCAGCGAAGGCTACGAGACCACCGATTGGTACTTCTCCACGCGCGAGCTGTAAGCGAACCGGTCGGCCCGGTGCGGATCCTGCCGCACCGGGCCGACCTTTCAAGACAACATGACGGAAGGACCCGGACATGCCACATCCCATCGTCAAACCGTTTCACGACGCAGCCACCGGAAGCTGGCAATACGTCTTTCACGACCCCGAGACGCGCGAGGGCGCGATCGTCGATCCGGTGCTGGATTACGATCCGAATGCCGGCGCCACGGGCACCCGCCGCGCCGACGAGATCCTTGCCTACGTCGCCGAGGAAGGGCTGACGATCACGTGGATCCTCGACACGCATCCGCATGCCGATCACTTCTCGGCCGGTCCCTATCTCAAGGAACGGCTTGGCGCGCCCACGGCGATCGGCGAGAAGGTCGTCGATGTTCAGAAATTGTGGAAGGGGATCTACAATCTCGATGACACATTCCGCACGGATGGCGCACATTGGGACCGGCTTTTTGCCGATGGCGAGACCTTTTTGGTCGGCGGGATCGAGGTCGAAGTGTTGTTCACGCCCGGACACACGCTTGCCTCGATCGCCTATGTGGCCGGCGACGCGGCCTTCGTGCATGACACGCTGATGATGCCGGATTCGGGTACGTCGCGGGCGGATTTTCCGGGCGGGGATGCGGCCATCCTGCATGACAGCATCGCGCGCATTCTGGCCCTGCCGGACGACACGCGCGTCTTCGTCGGTCACGATTACGCGCCGGGTGGCCGCGAGCCGCTCTGTGAAAGCACGGTGCGCCAGCAGCGCGAGACCAACATCCACATCCGCGACGGGTTCACGAAGGCCGACTATGTCGCAACACGCGACAAACGCGATGCGACTTTGCCCCTGCCCAAGCTGATGCTCGCCGCGCTGCAGATCAACATTCGCGGCGGTCGTCTGCCCGAACCCGAAGCGAACGGACAGCGCTACCTCAAGATACCGCTCAACCAGTTCGAGGGCGATTTCTCGGAGTGATCCGAACGAAAGTTCCGGCCAGATGCCGGCCCTTGCACGCGCGCCACGACAGAGAATAGTGGCGCGCGACGCAGCACGCTGCGCGGCTGTGATCACGTGAGGTTGACGGTTTCGGATGCGTTCGCCGCCGGGACAGATCACGGAGCGCGCCTCGATCATCCAAAGCAAGACGCTGCTTCCTGTTCGTTTCGAGATCACCGAGGAAACCCGCGGTCCATGTCGGCGTGGCCGGACGACCCGGCGATGATCGGGTCAGGACACCTCTGGTCCGGGCGCGTCCACGAGAGGCTGCACATCTCGAAACGCCAGTACGCCCGGCCGGTGCGCGAATGGGTCAGCTCGACCGGTCTCGAGCCGGGCTCTTACGGCACCCGTTCGATGCGACGGACCAAGGTCGCACAGATCTACCGAAAGACCGGAAATCTGCGCGCGGTCCAGCCTCTGCGGGGCCATATCAAGATGGACAGCAGCGTGCTCTGCCTCGGCGTCGAGCTTGAGGGCGCCCTGGCGATCTCGGAGGCGGTGGAAATCCGACCGGCAGGGCCGTCCGGAAAGAACGGCCCAAAGCCGCCGCTGCCCGCTGTGACAAGTGTCGCGCAGCATCGTCACCAGACCTGCCATGCATGCATCATGCAGCATTTTCGAGGGTCAGGCCATCAAGCCGGGATATTCCTGCAAGATGCGCCTACGGGGGCATTGTCTTCCGGGCACTGAAAAAAGACCAGAAGGGGTAGCCGAAGTGCTGCACGGGTTTCCCCGAAGCGGTCGTTCATCACACTCGAATTGGCCGAAATTAGAAGCGGCCTTTCGAGGCGCTCGTTCGCGAAGTCCAAAGCGCGACGTTACCGACCGTTCGCTGCGGGGGCCTCGGGGGCTCATGTGAGAGGCGTTGATGCGCAGAAAACAGAATTTGCGAATTGCGGGCCTTTAGGCGGGTTAGAAACCTCGATGGTGTCCTTTGCGGTCACCCGCTTTGCTTCGCGTATTGACGCTGGTTAATGAAATGCGCCTTTGGGATCCGCAAGACTGACCCTCGGGTCCCGAGGTATCAAGGCGAGGAAGGCACCATGCTGGTCAGGAAAGTAATGTCTTCCCCGGTTATCGGTGCCATGACCACGACGACGATCATCGAGGCCGCGGAGAGCATGCGCCTGCACAAGGTGGGCGCGCTTCCCGTGTTTAACACCACGCTCCTCGAGCGGCTTGTGCGTCGTTCGACTGACACCGGCGGTGGCGCGGGCACCATCGTCGTCGGCATCGTGACCGACCGCGATATCGTCACGCGCGGGCTGACCCTCCCCTGCTCCGGCTTTGACCCGCAAATGGAGGTGGCGTCGATCATGTCCCACGGCGTTGTCACCTGCTACGAAAATCAGGATGTGCTCGAGGCGGCGGGCCGCATGGGCGAGCACCGGATCCGGCGGTTGCTGGTGCTTGACATCTCCGGCTCGCCCGTGGGCATCCTGTCGCTTGGCGACATTGCAGAACATGTGTCCGAAGCGCTTGCAGGGCAGGTGTTGGGCGAGGTCACGGAACTCCGCGCGCGTGACGCCCCGGTGCACCCTGCAAATGCGAGGCACCGGCACGGGGTTTCGTGACATCAGGCACTGGTGGGCACTATCTCGCGGCGCAGCGTCCCGAGATCGACATCGGCCAGATCCGCAAGCGTGGACATGTCGTGCACGCAGATGTTCATGTGATCGCCCGTCGTGATGACGCCCTGCCGACTCAGCCGCCGAAGGGTACGGCACACATGCACCGATGACAGCCCCGCGTAATCCCCCAGATCCTTCTGGGTCAGAGGCACGTGGAACCCGTGTTTCTCGCTGGGCTCTCCCTTGCTCAGACGAAGGTACAGCTCGATCAGGACGTAGGCGATCCGGGTCTCGGCGCTGGATTTGCCCATGCGCAGCATGCGCTCGGCCCGGCGGGCCTGAACCGCGTTGGCCGCGCGCCTTTCTTCGAGCCAGAGATCGGGATGGTCCTGCAAGAGCCGCGTCCAGGCGCTGGTGTCCATGGCGACCACCACCGCCTCGCACGGGGCCTCGATCTTGACGAAACTCGTGCGACCATCCGCGCCTGTCGGATCGTATGTCTCGCCGGGAAGGACGAACTCGAGGATCTGCCGGTCGCCGTCCGGTAATGACTGGGATGCGGCCAGCCAGCCCTCCCTGACGTAGAAGGTTTGCCGCGACGTGTCGCCTTCCACCTTCAGGATCGCACCTTTCCTTATGGCGCGCTTTTTATGTCCAAGGGTTCTTTCGAGAAGCGAGTGAGTCGTCAGCATCGGCAAGTCCTCCGGAGAGCGGATGCTATTGAACATATGCCCCGACCGCGCACTTATTAATACCAAAGTATCCATCTCGGCGCTTGGGTACCAATCCGTACACTCGGGCCCGGGGACGGGGCAGCCGTGTGTTGTCCCGGTGACGCAAGGGGGCCGGCCCGTGCGCACGTCGTCGCCCCCGCCTGCGGAACGGCCGGACCGATCCGTGGGCGGGCGCGCGCATTTCAGTCTATCATGTGCTCTCGAACTCGGGGGCACGGCAACCTCGACGAAAAAAGCAGGGATCGGTCTGGCGGCGTTAAGTACGATAACGCACTCAGCGTAGAACTCATCGGTGGTAACTGCTAAGCCCTCTCTCGGTGGTATTCGCCTGCCGACATTCGTCAGTCCCCAATCTGATCGCAAGGCCGCGAATATCACCACGATCACTCGTGCCCGCAAAATGCCGAACTGACCGCCGGTCACGTAACGTCGGTACGGTAGCGTACACTCCCCCCCCCCCCGACGCTGACAAACTGCTCGAACCTTGGTAAGCATTTCCTATTGGTCTCCATTCTTCAGGGCGGAGCCAACAAAGAGACATTGCGCATTTTTGCTCTTGCCCCAAGCATGCGAGAGCATAACGTGAACAAAGGCCTGTCTCCTCCGGTTTCGGAGAATAATCTCATCCATACAATGGCGCGCGCCGATCGGAACCTGATCGAGCCGCACCTGACACCCGTGAAAATGGACAAGGGAATGGTCGTCGAAGAGCGGTTGGAGCCGATTCGCCATGTCTATTTCCCAAGGTCCGGCGTGGGCTCGACGGTCGCGATGGTCCAGAACGGGCGCCCCATCGAGGTTGGGCTTTTCGGGAATGAAGGGATGTCGGGAACCGCGATCGTCATGCAAAGCGAGTATTCCTCTCAAAAGACGTTCATGCAGATTCCGGGCGACGGGTGGTCCATCGACGCCGAAAGATTACGGGATCTGCTTGGGCAGAGCACCTCGCTTCAGCGCCACTTCCTGCGATACGTTCAAAGCCTCATGACGCAGGTCTCGCACACGGCATTGTCGAACGGGCATGCCAAGCTGGAAGAACGGCTCGCGCGGTGGCTCTTGATGTGTCATGACCGGATCAAGAGCGACAAGATGAGCCTGACCCACGAGTTCATGTCGATCATGCTGGGTGTGCGCCGGGCCGGGGTAACGGTCGGCATACATATTCTCGAGGGCAAGGGAATGATCCGTGCCTATCGCGGTCAGATCATCATCCTCGATCGCAAGGGGCTCGAAAGCGAAGCCCATGGCTCTTACGGGGCTGCCGAGGCTGAATATGCACGCCTCATCGGCTTTGACCGGCCCGATTAGGATCAGCGCCACATCCTGTTGCTCGCAGCGGGCTTTGCCGATCTGAGCTACTCCCCATCCGTTGGACAATATCCGGGGTGAATTACGCTACTCGTTGCACCTGTTGATCGGGTCGGCGTTCGTTTTTTCTCAGCCAACAGACCACGGCTGGTGGTTTTCCGCGTTGTGGAAGGTCGTCCATTTCCGGACGCCCGCCTTCGCTTCTGATCCGGTCGCCCGGGCATGCAGGTCGACGCACTCGTATTTCGCTTCGCGGACCTGCGGTTCAGGGTCCGCCACAGCCGCTCGATGAAGATGTTGTCGAGGAACGGCCTTTCCCGTCCATCGAGATGCGCACGCATGCCTGGCGCAACCGGTCCGTCGAGGGGAAAGACGTGAACTGGGCTGCCCCGATCGGTGTTCATGATCTCGGCGGGCCGAAGGTGTGGATGGCCTCGTTCAGCGCTTCGAGGCAGAATTCGTCTTACAGCGTGTTAGAGATGCGCCAAGCCAGGACTTTCCGGATGTGGCAATCTTGGTAAACAGCGCCACGGCGGTACAGACGGGTGTGTCCGGGCATGTTCTCGAGGGTACTCACTGTAACACCTCAGCGTTACAGTTCCCGAAACTTACCACGGAAAATCACCAACTTACTGACCTCAAGGGGTGTTAGTGGCGATTGGTGGAGCCTAGGGGGATCGAACCCCTGACCTCTTGCATGCCATGCAAGCGCTCTCCCAGCTGAGCTAAGGCCCCGAAACGTTGGCCCGCGTCGAGCCGTGGCGCGACGTGTAGGCAAACCGGC
The DNA here is from genome assembly GCF_037083785.1 of Roseovarius sp. D22-M7. Lineage (NCBI taxonomy): Bacteria > Pseudomonadati > Pseudomonadota > Alphaproteobacteria > Rhodobacterales > Roseobacteraceae > Roseovarius > Roseovarius sp. D22-M7. The sequence goes on along the minus strand of NZ_JBAPKY010000051.1, from coordinate 7,928 downwards.
GACCGGGATCAAGGGCAAAATCCCGACCGCGCCGCGTCACATGTCGTTCTCGTCGGATTCCACATCGGCGAGGTCGTCGAGCGAGACGTTATCGTTGTCGTCATCCTCCAGCAGATCGTCCTCGAGCACGACATCCTCGGAATCGTCATCGGTGGTGTCGTCCCCGGTTCCTTCGCTCTTGCCGGTCTTCAGCTTCTTGGTTTCCGCATCCTCGGTATCGGGGCGGATCGAACGGCTCTTGCCGGTGGCCAGTTCCACCACCTCGCCGGTATAGGGGCTGACGATCGGTGACTTGTTGAGGTCGTAGAAACGTTTGCCGGTGGTCGGGCAGACGCGTTTGACACCCCATTCTTCCTTGGGCATGGATGATCCTCGTTGTCTCTGTGCTCTTGCACGCAATCCGCGTCCCCTGACATAACGGCCCGGTGCTGTCAAAGGCTTTGCGGCGGCACCCGTTCGACACAACCGGAGCATCCATGAGCCAGCATTTCCTTCCGGGCGATCCGCCGGTCGCGCTGACCCTGCGCCACAGCCCGCGGGCGCGGCGCGTCTCGCTGCGCGTGTCGGGGCTGGACGGGCGGGTGACGCTCAGCGTGCCGCGCGGCATGAGCGAGGCAGAAGCACTCGAATTCGCGCGCTCGAAGGCGGGCTGGCTGCGTGCGCAACTGGCCCGCCAGCCCGGATGCGAGCCGGTGAGGCCGGGTCTGGAATTGCCTTTCGAAGGCCGGATGCTGCGGATCGCACCGGGCGCGGGGCGCGCCGTGCGGCTTGGCGAGGGGGCGCTCCACGTGCCCGGACCCGAGGCGCGCGTCGCGGCGCGGCTGGAAGGCTGGCTGAAGGCGCGCGCGCGCGACCGGCTGGCGCAGGCGTCGGATCACTACGCGGCACGGCTCGGCCGTCGCTACAGCCGCATCACGCTGCGCGACACGCGGTCCCGCTGGGGCTCTTGCTCGTCGAAGGCCGCGCTCAGCTATTCGTGGCGGCTGATCATGGCGCCGCCAGAGGTGCTGGACTATGTCGCTGCGCACGAGGTCGCGCACCTGGTCGAGATGAACCATTCCCCGGCCTTCTGGGCGGTGGTGGCGCAGCTCTTTCCAGCCCATGACGGCCCGCGCCAATGGCTGCGGCAGGAAGGGGCCGGGCTTCACCGCTACGTTTTCGGCGATTGACCGTGGCGCAATTTGTGATCACATGACGCCATGCTGATTGCCCCCCGCACCGATCCCGTCTCGGCGGCGCATGACCGCGTCTATCGCGGCCTGCGGTCGCAGATCATGTATGGCGAGATCGCGCCCGGCCAGGCGCTCACGCTGCGCGGGGTGGCGGCGCAATTCGGCGTTTCGATGACACCGGCGCGCGAGGCGCTGCGCCGGCTCTCGGCCGAGGGCGCGCTGACGCTGTCGCAATCGGGCCGGGTCTCGACCCCGGAACTCGGCAACGACCGGATCGAGGAACTGGCGGCGCTGCGATCCCTGCTGGAGGTCGAACTGGCCAGCCGCGCCCTGCCCCGCGCCCATATCGCGCTGATCGACCGGCTGCAGACCATCAATGCCCGCGTCGCCGAGGACATCCTGCGGCAGGATGCGGTCGCCTATATCCGGCGCAATCTCGAATTCCACCGCACGCTCTACCTGCGCGCGCAGGCGCCGGCGATGCTGGCGATGGCCGAAACCGTCTGGCTGCAGCTTGGCCCGACGATGCGGGCGCTTTACGGGCGGCTGCGGCGCAAGGACCCGCCGCATTTCCACCGGCTGATCATCGCGGCGCTGAAGGCCGGCGACGAGCCGGGCCTGCGGCTTGCGGTGCGATCCGACGTCACGCAGGGCCTGAGAATGCTGGTGGGATGAGCGCCATGGACCAGGGCATCGTTCTGATCACGCTCGGGGGGCTGTTCCTCGCCGGGCTGGCCGCCGACGCCGTGGGGCGGCACACGCCGCTGCCGCGGGTCACGCTGTTGCTGGGATGCGGCATCGTCGTGGGGGGCTCCGGCCTCGACCTTCTGCCGCAGGAGGCCGAGAGGCTTTACGACGTGCTGTCGACCGTCGCGCTGACCATGGTGGCCTTCCTTCTGGGCAACTCGTTGACCCTCAAGACGTTGCGCCGCCACGGAGGTGCCATACTGACGGTCTCGATCCTGATCGTGCTCGGCACCGTGGCCCTCGTGGCGGTCGGGCTATGGCTTGTCGGGGTGCCGGCGCCGGTGGCGCTGCTCCTCGGGGCGATCGCCACGGCGACCGATCCGGCGGCGACCCAGGATGCGCTGCGCCAGGCCGGCGCGCGAGGATCCTTCCCCAAGCTGTTGCGCGGCATCGTGGCCATCGACGACGCGTGGGGGGTTCTGGCGTTCTCCATTGCCGCCGTGTTCGCGGCGGGTCTCGGGGGCCCGATGGAGGTAGCGCATCTGACCGACGCGCTGTGGGAGATCGGCGGCGCGATCATGCTGGGGGCGGGGGTCGGGCTGCCGGCCGCCTATCTCACCGGGCGTCTGGCGCGCGGCGAGCCGCAATTGTCCGAGGCGCTCGGGCTGGTCTTTCTCACCGCCGGGATCGCGGTCTGGGCCGGATTCTCGTACCTGATCGCCGGGATGCTGGCCGGGGCAATCGTCGCCAACCTGGCACACCACCATGAGCGCGCCTTTCACGAGATCGAGCATGTCCAGTGGCCGTTCCTGATCCTGTTCTTCGTGCTGGCCGGGGCCTCGTTGGATGTCGGCATGCTGGCCGATCTGGGCCTCGTCGGGGGCGCCTATGTCCTGTTGCGCATTCTTGCGCGGGTCGGTGCCGGATGGCTGGGAGGAACGATGGCGGGGCTCCCGGCCGCGCAACGCCCCTGGATCGGCGCGGCCCTGCTGCCGCAGGCCGGCGTGGCCGTGGGCATGGCCCTGATCGCGGCGCAGGAATTTCCCGAGCACCGGGACCTGATCCTGAGCCTGACCATCGGGACGACCGTGATCTTCGAGATCCTCGGACCTATCGCCGTCCTGTGGTCGGTCCGGCGGGTGCAGGCAAGCCGCGAGTGACGCGTGCTCAGGCGGCAAGGCCCTTGCTGCCGAGGCGCAGGAACCTTTCGCGCCGGTCGCGGATCAGCCCCTTGCGGCCCTTCTTGTCAAGCTCGCTCAGCATGGCCTCCAGGGTCTGACCCACGGCCTTGATCGTGCCGGCATGGTCGCGATGCGCGCCGCCCAAGGGCTCGTCGATGATGCGGTCGGCGACGCCCAGCTTGGTGAGGTCCTGCGCGGTCAGGCGCAACGCCTCGGCGGCCTCGCGCATCTTCTCGGAATCCTTCCACAGGATCGACGCGCAGCCCTCGGGCGAGATCACCGAATAGATCGAATGTTCCAGCATTGCCAGGCGATTGGCGCTGGCGAAGGCGACCGCCCCGCCCGATCCGCCCTCGCCGATGATGACCGATACCAGCGGCACGCCGATGCCGAGGCAGGTCTCGGTCGAGCGGGCGATCGCCTCGGATTGCCCGCGCTCTTCGGCGCCCTTGCCGGGATAGGCGCCGGGCGTGTCCACCAGCGTGATCACCGGCAGGCCGAAACGGTCGGCCATCTTCATCAGGCGCACCGCCTTGCGGTACCCCTCGGGGCGGGCCATGCCGAAATTGCGCGTGATCCGGCTTTTGGTGTCGTTGCCCTTCTCATGGCCGATCACCATCACCGGGCGACCGTCCAGCCGCGCCAGCCCGCCCATCACCGCGGCATCCTCGCCAAAGCTGCGATCACCGGCCAGCGGCGTGTACTCGGTGAAAAGCGCCTTGATGTAATCGCTGCAATGCGGCCGGTCGGGATGCCGCGCGACCTGGCATTTGCGCCACGGGGTCAGGCTTTTGTAAAGATCGCGCAGCAGATCCGCGGCCTTGCGATCGAGCGCGCCGGCCTCGGCCTCGACATCCATTTCCTTGCTGGTGCGCGCCAGCGCCCGCAGCTCTTCGGCCTTGCCTTCGATCTCTGCCAGCGGTTTTTCAAAGTCGAGGTAATTGGTCATCGCTGCGCGGTCTCCGTGGATTGCCGTGCGGATGTATGGCGACGTCGGGGCGGATTTGCAATCGCACGCTTTGGCGTCAGGCCGGCCACAGCACCGGAATCAGCGTCGCCACCAGAAGCGCCGCCATCACCCGGTTGAACACCCGCAGCCGTGCGGGACGTTTCAGCAGCCGGCGCAATTGCTGGCCCAGCACCGTCCAGCTTGTCGTGCTGATCGCCGAGACGCCGACATAGACCGCGCCCACCCACAGCACCGCCGCCAGATCGCGCCCGGCCGCATAAAGCGTGATCGCCGAAAGCGCCATGCTCCACGCCTTGGGGTTCACCCACTGGAACGCCGCCGATTGCAGGAACGTGAGCGGCGTGCCGGTCGCGTCGGCCTCGGCTGATGCGGGGGGCACGGCATTGGCGATCTTCCACGCGAGATACAGCAGGTAGATCACCGACACGGTCTTGAGCAGCGTGTAGCTGAGCGGCCAGAGGTCGAAGACCTGCATCACGCCAAGACCCACGCAGACCACCATCAACGGGAATCCGAGCGCGATCCCCAGCATGTGCGGGATGGTGCGCACAAAGCCGAAATTGGTCCCCGAGGTCATGAGCATAATGTTGTTGGGCCCCGGCGTGATGACCGTGACAAGGGCGAAGGTCGCAAGCGCTGTGAAGAGATCAAGTGTCATGATCACAACTCTATGCGATCAAGCGCGCATTTGAATTGCTTTTTATTGTGACAAATGATTCTATATGCAACAATCGACGCATATGGACGATATAAACAAACATATATTGCGAGTCTTGACGCGCGACGGGCGCATCAGCAATCTCGATCTTGCCGAACGGGTGGGGCTGTCGCCCTCGGCCTGTCTGCGCCGGGTTCAGGATCTCGAACGGCGTGGCGTGATCGCGGGCTATGCCGCGATCCTGAACCGGGCGGCGATCGGCGTGGGGTTCGTCGCGTTCGTCACGGTGGGCCTGAACAGCCACACCAAGATCAGCCAAGAGGCGTTCGAGGCGGCCATGGCCCGCGCGCCCGAGGTGGTCGAATGCCACAACATCACCGGCGCGGTGGAATACCTTCTGCGCGTGGAGGTGGCCGATCTCGCCGCGTACAAGGCTTTTCACACCGATATTCTCGGCGTTTTGCCCCAGGTCCACGCGATCACGTCCTACGTCGTGATGGACACCCCGAAATCCTCGACCGCGACGGGCCGGGTGTCCAGCGCCTGACCGGCCTCACGGATCCGCAGCCATGCGCGCCGCCGCCACCGGGTTCTCGTCCGGGAAGGGCACGAGGCGTTCGGAGGTCTCGTCCCACAGCTTGAGCCGGAAACTGCGGATCGCCTCGGGCCAGCGGATCACGTCATGGGATTTCAGGTGACCGGGCAGGTCTTTCTGGCAGCGCCGCAGGTTGTAGGACGGGATCGAGGGATTGAAGTGGTGCAGATCGTGATAGGCGATGTTTCCGGTGCCCAGATCCCACCACCAGCCAAGGTCGAGCGAGCTTGAGCCCTCCAGCGTCGCCTTGCGGAAATCGAGATCGGGCTTGCGGTCCCAGTAGGTGTCCTCGAAATTGTGCTGCAGGTAGACCAGGAATACGCCGATCACCCCGGCCAACACCGCGCCAAGCGCCAGAACCACCACGCCGGCCGGCCCGAGCATGCCCCAGACCAGCGCCACGAAGCCTGCAAGCATCAGGTTATGCGCGATCACGCCGCCGGCGCCGACATGGCTGGTGTTGCGCGGCCAGCGATACGCGAGGAAATAGGTGACGATCCCGCCAAGCGACAGCATCACCGCCGGATTGCGATAGATGCGGTACCACAGCCGCCGATGCCACGGCGCGGCCTGCCACTCGGGCAGGGTCATGGTGTAGACCTCTGTCGTGTCGCGGTGGTCGAGGTTGCCCAGATACGCGTGATGCAGGTTGTGATTGTACTGCATCACGCGAAACGGCGTCAGCGAGAAGATCGACAGTACGTATCCGGCCGCATCGTTCATCCAGCGCGTGGCGAACAGTGAATGATGCCCGCAATCGTGTTGCAGCACGTAAAGCCGCACGGTCGCGAAGGCCAGCAGCACGACCAGCGGCAGCGCGAGGGGCCAGTTTCCGCCGCCGGCCAGACCCGCGCCGGCCACGAGCGCGCCGGCATGGACGCCGAGCGTGGCGAAAAAGGACAGCGCGCCGCGAAGGTCGCTCTTGCTTGTGTAAGGTCTGAGAAATGCACGCAGGGACGTATCGGGGTCTGTCGCCTTCGGATCTGTCGCGGTCATGGCACCCTCGCTGGTGGAACGCTCGTCACGCATTTACACCGTTGAAGTTGAACCTATCATGACCCGTTACAAGAGATCGCCCGTTGTTTTTCAGCGACGTCACACCCGGCGCGGGCCGCGCCTCAGCCACCGTCGCCGTCGCCCCGCGCCGGCGATGCCCGATCCCTTGGCGCGCCCCGCACGAAACCCGCCGCAGCCCGCGTCGGGTAGTGGCGAATGATTGTGTTTCGCGGTGGATTTGCAGATACTCGCGGTCATCTGTTCAAAGGTCACGACCACCCCGAAGAAGCGAGCCGACGTGAAAGCCCCCAGCGACAAGCAGCCTCCCGAGATCGCCTACAAGACCGATGCCTATCGCGTCCGGACCGTGACGCAGATCATCATCGCTTTCGCGGTGGTGCTGTTCTTGCTGGTGCAGGCCCGGTTCCTGCTGATTTCGCTGGCCACGGCGATCATCCTGTTCAGCCTGACCTCGGATGCGATCAACTCCATCGCGCGCATCCGGCTGGGACCGGTGCGGGTGCCGAACTGGCTGGCCAGCATCGTGGCGCTGCTGATGATATCGACGGCGTTGCTCAGCCTGTCCGCGGTCATCCTCGCGCAGGCCAATACCGTGCTGTCGACGACGCTGGCCTATACCGACCGGGCCCCGCAGGCGATCGCGTCGATGTTCAAGTGGCTGGGGCCGGATGCCGAGGAGGTCGTCTTCAACTCGGTCGCGACGCTGGATGTCGCAAGCTATCTGCGCACGATCGCCGGACAGGCGGGCAGCCTGATGCAGGGCACGGTTCTGGTGATCCTCTTCGTGGGCTTCCTCTTCGCGGAACGGGTGTGGTTCGGCACCAAGCTGGAAAGCCTGTTCGACGATGCCGGGCAGGCGCAGAAGGTCAGCCGCATCATCGGCTCGATCATTCACCGGGTAAACTATTACCTGCTGGTGAAGACCTTCGTCAGCGCGGTCACAGGGTTGATGGTCTACGCGGTGGCCCGCGCCTTCGAGCTCGATCTGGCCGCGGCGCTGGGCATACTGACCTTCGTCCTGAACTACATCCCGTCGATCGGATCGATTGTGGCAACCGTGCTGGTGGCGCTCGTGGCCTTCGTGCAACTGGCCGACGGAACGCTGACCCTGCTGATCTTCCTGGTGGTGGGGGCGATCCAGTTTCTCAACGGCAACATCATCGACCCGATGCTGATGGGGCGCGCGCTGCGGGTATCGTCGTTCGGCATCATCATCAGCCTCGCCTTCTGGGCGGCGATCTGGGGCATTCCGGGGATGTTCCTTGCGGTGCCAATCATGGTGTCGCTGATGATCGTCTGCAGCCATGTCCCGGGCCTGCGACCCGTGGCGGTGCTGCTGTCGCGCGAGGGGCTGCCCGAGACCGACTCCGATCTCGATATCGCCGCACCCAGGGCCCAAAGGGCGCGCGCGCGTTGAGGCGATCCGGGCTCGGTGCTCGCCTGGGAGTTCGCGCCGGTCCGCGCCACGCGCGGCAAACCGTCCGGGGGACGGTTCGAGGCGAGAACGGGCGGCGCCCCCATGCCGGCGAGAACGATGAGCCATGGTCCGCCATTGATGCGGTTGTCTGATCGCTTTTGTCGCGTCAGGCCCTGCTCGCCTGAATGCGTGGCTGCCGGAGGCATGGTTGTCTCCGCGGTCGGCATGGGC
>NZ_JBAPKY010000050.1:0-25824 GCF_037083785.1 Roseovarius sp. D22-M7 | reverse complement strand
GGCAGGTGCCCGCATTCCCAAATGCACAAAGTAGCGATCAGTCCCGAACGCCAGAAACGGGCGCCAATGCCGCGCGAGCGGCTTCGTCCAAGGGCGTAAAGCCGCGGATTGGCCTCGACGCGGGTGATCTGCGCGACGTCAAGGCCGCGCGCCACGACGCTGGAGAGGAAGCCGATCCCCGCGCCCAGTTCCAGCACCCGGTCGCCGGGGCGCAGGACCTTCGAAAGCGCGGTCACCTCGGGGGTCTCGTACATGTCGCGGCGCAGACGCCGCGCCACTTTCGCGGTGATGATCCGGGCGTCGGCGGGAAAACGGATGCCCCGGCAGGTGATGGTGTCGTCCACGGGACCGCTGGCGCGAAGGGGGGTGGCCCGCAGAATGCGGTGCCCCCGCGCGGCAAGACCGGTCGCGGTGAGAATCCGGGCTTGGCGTTTGCGGAAACTTCACTATCCCCCAATAAGAGCGGGACACGGCAGGCGCGGGCAGGCACGGACATGACACCAGATTACGAGATCGCGATGCTGTGGGTCGAGGGCCCGCTCAGCTATGTCGAGCAACTTTGCATCCGGTCCTTCCTCGATGCCGGGCATGCGGTGACGCTTTATCATTACGGCGCGCTGTCGAACGTGCCCGCGGGGGCGGTGCTGTGCCACGGGCGCACGATCCTCGACCGTGAGCGGTTCATCAGCCATGCGCGCACCGGCAGCATGGCGCTGTTCTCGGACGTGTTTCGCTATCACCTGCTGGGCCAGCGCGCCGGCGTGATCTGGGCCGACACGGATGCCTATTGCCTGCGCCCCTTCACCAGCGCCACGGGGCATTTCTTCGGCTGGGAATCGGCGCATCATATCAACGGCGGGGTGCTGGGCCTGCCGCCGGACAGCCCGGCGCTGGCCGGTCTGCTGGCGATGACCGGGGACGAGTACGCCATCCCCTTCTGGTACGGCGACGCGGCGAAGGCGCGCCTGCGGGCGCGCGCCGAGGCCGGCGATCCGGTGCATGTCGGCGACCTGCCCTGGGGCACGTGGGGCCCGCACGCGATCACCGCCTGGCTGCGGCGCACCGGCGAGGCCGCGCATGCCTTCGACCGCGAGGTGCTTTACCCGGTGCCGTTCCGGAACCGGCGGCAGATGTTCAAGCCGGGCAAGCGCGCGCAGGCCGAAGCGTTCTTGACAGACCGGACGCTGTCGATCCATCTTTACGGTCGGCGCATCCGCGATTTCCTGGCGGGGCGGCCCGGCGGGCTGCCCGATGCGGGCGGGCTGCTCGACCACCTGCTGAAGACGCACGGCATCGACCCCAAGGCGGCGCCGATCCCGCCACAGGCATGAGCCATGCGACCGGGCAACGCGAAACTGCGCCGGGCCACGGGCGGGAAGGGGTTTGAAAGCGCCCGCGCCACGCTTATACCGAAGCCAATCGCCGTCACCGGAAAAAGGCCCGCGCCATGCCCAACCCCACCGCCGCCATGCTTGTCATCGGGGACGAGATCCTGTCGGGCCGGACCCGCGACGCCAACATGCATTACCTTGCGGGCGAGCTGACCCGCACCGGTGTCGATCTGCGCGAGCTGCGGGTGATCAGTGACGACGCGGACGCCATCGTCGCGGCGGTGCAAGCCCTGAGCGCCGCGCATGACGTGGTCTTCACCTCGGGCGGGATCGGGCCGACGCATGACGACATCACCGCCGACAACGTGGCGCGTGCCTTTGGCCGGTCCATCGGCGTGCGCGAGGATGCGCGCGCGGTGCTCGCCGCGCATTACGCGGCGCGCGACCTCGAATTGAACGACGCAAGGCTGCGCATGGCGCGCATCCCCGAGGGGGCCACGCTGATCGAGAACCCGATCAGCGCGGCCCCCGGATTCACCCTCGAGAACGTGCACGTGATGGCCGGGGTACCGACGATCTTCCAGGCGATGGTGGCCTCGGTCCTGCCCACCATCACCGGCGGTGCGCCGGTCCTGTCGCAATCGGTCGACGTGGCGCGTGGCGAGGGCGATATCGCCGGGCCGCTGCGTAGTTTGTCTGAACGCTACCCGGACCTGTCCTTCGGGTCGTATCCCTACATGCGGGGTGGCGCCTACGGGGTGAACATCGTGGTGCGCGGCAGCGACGGCGCGCGCGTCGATGCCGCGATGGCCGAGCTTGCGGCGATGGTCGGCGCATGACCCCCGAGACGCGCGCGGTCCTCGCGGCGGCCGAGGCCACGTGGCCGCCCGCGGGCATCGAGGCTCACGGGCCGGCGACGATCCGCGAAGGGCGCGGCGGCGGCAAGCGCGTGTCGGCGGCGACCGCGACGCGCGCGCTGGACGCGGAAGAGCTGGCCCGCGCCGAGGACGAGATGCGCGATCTGGGGCAGGACGTGCTGTTCCGCATCCGCGCGGGCGACGAGGCCCTCGACGCCGATCTCGCCGCGCGGGGCTACCGCGTCGTCGATCCGACCAATATCCACGTGGCCCCCATCGATGCGTTGACCGTGCAGACGCCACCGCGCGTCACCACCTTCAGCGTCTGGGAACCGCTGGAAATCATGCGCGAGATCTGGGCCGAGGGCGGTATCGGCCCCGACCGCGTGGCGGTGATGGAGCGCGTGGAGGGGCCGAAGACCGGGCTTTTCGGGCGTCATGACAACCGTCCCGCCGCCGCGGGCTTTGTCGCTGTTGATGACCATATCGCCGTGGTGCACGCGCTCGAGGTGCGGCCCACCCACCGGCGCGCGGGTCTGGGGCGCTGGATGATGATCGAGGCCGCGCATTGGGCCGCGCGCCACGGCGCGCAACATCTCGCGGTGCTGTGCACGACCGCCAACGCCGCGGCGAACGGGCTTTATTCCGGGATGGGGTTCGCGCATGCCGGGGGCTATCATTACCGCGTGAAGGACGACGTGAAAGGATCCGCGCCATGACCGAAACCGACCGGACCACCGCGCTCGACCTGCAGGTGGTCGAGCCGCTGCCCGAGGACACGCAGCGCTATTTCGACATCTGCGAGGAAAAGCTGGGCATGGTGCCCAACGTGCTGAAGGCCTACGCGCATGATGTCGACAAGCTGAACGCCTTCACCGCGATCTACAACGACCTGATGCTGGCCGAAAGCGGGCTGAGCAAGCTGGAGCGCGAGATGATCGCGGTCGTGGTCAGCTCGATCAATCGCTGCTGGTATTGCCAAGTGGCGCATGGCGCGGCGGTGCGGCAATTGTCCGGCGAGCCGGCCTTGGGCGAGGCGATGGTGATGAACTGGCGCGCGGCACCGCTGGATGCGCGCCAGACGGCGATGCTGGCCTTCGCCGAGAAGATCACCAAGGCCTCGTCGGAGATCGTCGAGGCCGACCGCGCGGCGCTGCGCGAGGCCGGGTTTTCCGACCGCGACATCTGGGACATCGCCAATGTCGCGGGGTTCTTCAACATGACGAACCGCGTCGCCTCGGCCACCGGGATGCGGCCCAATCCCGAATACCACGCGCAGGCCCGCTGAACGGCGTTTGCGCTCGGGCACCTTGCCGGGCTTGCATGGCGCTTGCACGACAGCCCCGATGAGATTAGATTGGACGCAACTAGAAATGGAGGGCGTGTCGTCATGGCGCCCAAGCGTCCCGAAAGTGCGGGCGCATTCCCGAAACCGGTTGAGAGCCCCGCACTGACCCTGCCGGATCATTTGCCGCTATACGCGGCGCTGGATCTGGGAACAAACAGTTGCCGCATGCTGATCGCCCGACCCGAGGGCGCGCAGTTCAAGGTCGTGGACAGCTTTTCCAAGACCGTTCAGCTTGGCGCCGGGCTGGAACGCTCCGGCAGGTTGTCGCGCGCATCGATCTACCGCACGATCCAGGCGCTGCGGGTCTGCCGGCAAAAGCTGCGCCGCCACAAGGTCGAGCACATGCGGCTGGTCGCAACCGAGGCGTGCCGCCGCGCGGTCAACGGCATGGATTTCATGCAGCGGGTCGAGCGCGAGACGGGGTTGAAGCTCGACATCATCACCCCCGAGGAAGAGGCGCGGCTGGCGGTGGTGTCCTGCGCGCCGCTGGTCAGTTCGCGGACCGAGCAGCTTCTGGTCGTGGATATCGGCGGCGGCTCGACCGAGCTGGTGTGGATCGACCTGCGCGACGTGCCCCCCGCCGAGCGCCGGCGCGCCATCGCGCGCATGCATCTGGGGTTCCAGTGCACGGATGCGGGGCCGACGGCCAAGGTCGTCGACTGGATCAGCGTGCCGCTGGGCGTGGCGACGCTGCGCGACCAGTTCCACGACGTGATGGAGGACAGCGCGCGCTTCGCGCTGATGAGCTGGTTCTTCGAGGAGAACCTCGCGGAATTCGCCCCCTACAAGGACGAACAGGCCCGCGAGGGGTTCCAGATCGTCGGCACCAGCGGCACGGTAACGACCGTGGCCGCCAGCCATCTCGGCCTCAAGCGGTACGACCGCAACAAGGTGGACGGGCTGACCATGACCAGCGACGAGATCGACAAGGTGATCCGCAGCTACCTGACGCTGGGTCCGGCGGGGCGCCGCAACGATCCGCGCATCGGCCAGGACCGGCAGGCGCTGATCATGTCCGGGGCCGCGATCCTGCAGGCGCTGCTGCGGTGCTGGCCCACTGACCGGCTGTCGGTCGCCGATCGCGGGTTGCGCGAGGGTATGCTTTACGCGCAGATGGCGACCAGCGGCGTGTTGCAGGACGGGACGGATTGATGGCCAAGGGACCCGATGGCAAGAACACCTCGGGGCGCGGACAGCGCGACCTGACGGTGCAGGTCAAGACGGCGCGCGGGCGGCGCGCGTCCTCGACCCGCTGGCTGCAGCGGCAGCTCAACGATCCTTACGTCAAGCGCGCGCAGGCCGAGGGCTATCGCGGCCGCGCCGCCTACAAGATCATGGAGCTTGACGATCGCTTCCGCTTTCTGGTGCCGGGCGCGCGGGTCGTCGATCTGGGCTGCGCGCCGGGGGGTTGGTGCCAAGTGGCGGTGCCGCGGATCAATGCGCTTGGCGACAAGCGCGGCAAGGCGCAGGGCCGCATCATCGGCGTGGATCTGCAGGAGGTCGAGGCAATCGCCGGCTGCGAGCTGCACCAGCTGGATTTCATGGAAGACAGCGCCGACGAGCGCGTCAAGGCGTGGCTGGACGGCGCCGCCGATGTGGTGATGTCGGACATGGCGGCATCAAGCTCGGGGCACAAGCAGACCGACCATTTGCGCATCGTGGCGCTGTGCGAGGCCGCCGCGTATCTGGCCTTCGACGTGCTCGACGAGGGCGGCACCTTCGTATCGAAAGTGCTTGCGGGGGGCGCCGAGGGCGAGTTGCAGACCCTTCTGAAACAGCGTTTCACGAAGGTGGCCAACGTCAAGCCGCCCGCGTCCCGCTCTGACAGTTCCGAGAAATTCGTCGTCGCGACCGGGTTCCGCGGCTGATCGCGGCGGTTTTCCCGGAGCCTATGGCGGCGCGGCGCGAAAGCCGGTGCTTTCGGTGATCGCGTAGCGCCCGTCGGAACATCTGCGCAGCTTCCCGGCCTGCAACAGACTCTCGAACGCCCGCAGCATGTCCTCGCGCGTGTCGGCAACGCCGATCAGGTCCAGCTTTTCCATCAGCAGCGGGCGAGAGAACCGCGGCTGCCCGTCGCAATCGGTCATGTAGGCCGCCGCAGCCTCGATGAGGGCGGGCAGGCCGGTGGGATTTGCCCTTCCGACGAAGGTGGCGAAATCCTCGGGCGGCGCGTCTTGCGGGGCATCGACGCGCTGCTCGGTTCCGAGGTGGAGCGGCGCGGACCGGCGCCCGGCCATGCGGGGCGGGGTGCCGCGCTGGCGCGCGATGGCGCGCGGCACGTGGCCCTGCGACGCCTCGTCCCGCGCGCGGCGCGGCTGCGGCGCGGGCCGTGTCTGGGCCCGGCTCGCGGCAAGGGCGGCGCGCAGGTGCTGGATCGCGTTGCGCCGACGGCTGGCGGCCGGGGCGCCGAGGTGACTGTCGGTTTCCTCGAAAATCCGCGACAGATCGTCCGCTGGTGGCGCGTCCGGTGGCGCGTCCGGGGTTTCCCCGGCCTCTATCCGGGCGAGGTCGCGCTGCAGGGCGATCTCGGCCTCGGGCGGCAGGGTGCTGTCGGCGCGTTGGCAGGCGGGGCCGGCGTCGTCATGCAGCACACCGTGATCCACGAGGCGGTCGAGATCCGCCCGCCGGATCCGCAGCACCCGCGCGGCGGTCGCGCAGGCGGCCCCGGCGGATCGGGTTTCGGGGATCTCTTGCCCGTCAGGCCGCGGGGTGTCCGGCGCAACGGCGCCACCCGTCCCGGCGACCCGCAGGTGAAAGCCGCCGCCCTGCTCGCGCGCCTCCACCTTGTCCTCGAGCCCGCGCGCGGCGATGCCTGTCAGGATGTCGAGATCCGGCGTGCCCGGCGCGACGCCGGTATCGCCCGCGATCGCCTCGAGATAGCGGAGATAGTCGAGAATCGCCGTCATGGTCTGCAACGGATCCTCGAACCCGTCGAGCGTGCAGCGAAACCCACCATAGGAGATCGAAAGCGTCTTGCTGCATCCCGCCATGTCGCATGACCACCCTTTTTACGAAACCGTCTTTGATTTACCATGCCGGAATGGATTGAAGCGGCACGATTTCTTGGTGTTAAACGTACCATTTCGTGGTCGGAATGTGTCATCGGCCGGTTAACGAGACGATAAGGGGCGCGAGAAAATGACTGTCCATTCCAAGACGCCGGTCACGCTGATCGGTGGGGTGCCTGTATCGGCCGCTCTGCTCGACGCGGCCCTGCGCCACGCCACAGAGATCGTCGCCGCCGATAGCGGCGCGGATCGCGCGCTGGACCACGGCGTCACGCCGCGGGCGGTGTTCGGCGATTTCGACAGCATTTCAGACGAGGCGCGCGCGCGGCTCGACCCGGCCACCCTGCATCCGATGGCCGACCAGGACAGCACCGATTTCGACAAGTGCCTGCGCCGCGTCACCGCGCCGCTGCTGCTGGGTGTCGGGTTCTGCGGCGCGCGGCTGGATCACCAGATGGCGGCGTGCAACACCCTCGTGCGTCATCCCGCGCAACGCTGCATCCTCTTGGGCGAGACCGACCTGATGGTGCTGTGCCCGCCCGCGATCCACCTGCCGCTGGCGGCCGGGTGCCGCGTGTCGCTGTTCCCGATGGGCGCGGTCGAAGGGGCGTCCGACGGGCTGCAATGGCCCATCGGGGGCCTGAATTTCGCCCCTGACGGCTGCGTCGGCACCTCGAACGCCGCACTCGGGCCGGTGCATCTGACGATCACCGCGCCCAAGATGCTGCTGATGCTGCCGGTGGAGATGCTGGACATCCTGGTGACGTCCTTGTTCGAGAGCGCCTCGCACTGGCCGGCGGCGGCGGCCGCGCGATGACTGCGACGGCGCGGGTCACCAACTGGATCGACGCGGTGGTGTTCGATCTGGGCCGGCAGATGCGCTGGACTTTCCTCCCACCGCTGATGGTCTATTTCGCCGCCGGGTTCTCGGGGCTGACGATGATCGTCGGCACCTTCTTCGTGAAGGAATACCTCGATCTGTCGGCGGCCTACCTTGCGGGGCTGGCCTTCTGGGCGGGCCTGCCCTGGGCGCTGAAGATGCCGCTGGGGCATCTGGTGGACATCATCTGGCGCTGGAAATGGCTGCTGGTCTATTTCGGCGCGGGGCTGGTCGGACTGTCGGTCTTCATCATGTACCTCGTGCTGACGCAGACCGAGATGATGACAGCGATCATGCCGATGAGCGCGTGGTACATCACCTCGTATCTGCTGGCGCCCTGCGGCCTCGTGGTGCAGGACGCAGTGGCCGACGCGATGTCGGTCGAGGCGGTGCCGCGCCTCGACGCCGAAGGCCACGAGATCGGGCTGGAGCAGTCGCGCGCCATGCATACCACGATGCAGACGCTGGGGCGCTTCGCGCTGATCCTCGGGACGGTGGTGGTGGCCGCGATCAACATCACGCTGTTTTCCGGCATCGAGGCGATGGACGCAGCCGCCAAGCGCGACGTCTACGCGACGATCTATCTTTGCGCGCTGGCGATCCCGGTGGTGTCGGTCTCGGGCGTTGTGCTGGCCGGCATCCAGAAGATCCGCCTGAGACGCGGGATGATCCGGCGCGGGCTGGACCCCGCCGAGGCCGACGCGCTGTTCGAGCGGCCCGACGAGGACACGACGCCGAACCCGTGGTATTTCATCGGCGGGGCGGGCTTCGTGGCGATCTCGCTGACCGTGGGGCTGAGCGACATTCCCTACGGGCAGGAGATCATATTCGTCGGGTCCATGGCGATCGTGCTGCTTCTGATGCGGCAGCTGATCGCGGTGCTTGAGCCCGCGCAGGCGCGCACCCTCGTGGGCACGGCGCTGGTGATCTTCATCTTTCGCGCGGTGCCGCGCCCCGGCGACGGTTACACCTGGTTCACCATCGACGTGCTGGGCTTTGATCAGCAGTTCCAGTCGATCCTGTCGCTGATCACCTCGGTGCTGACGCTGGTCGGGATGGTGGTGCTGCGCCCGCTGATGGCCAACCGGCCGATCGTCTACATCGTCGTGCTGCTGACGCTCGCCAGCGGGATCCTGTCGCTGCCCAATATCGGGCTGTATTACGGCATCCAGGACATCACCGCGCCGCTCACCGGCGGGGTGGCCGACGCGCGCTTCATCGCGATCATCGACACGGCGATCGAATCGCCTTTGGGGCAGATCGCGATGATCCCGATGCTGGCCTGGATCGCG
Organism: Roseovarius sp. D22-M7; assembly: GCF_037083785.1. Taxonomy (NCBI): domain Bacteria; kingdom Pseudomonadati; phylum Pseudomonadota; class Alphaproteobacteria; order Rhodobacterales; family Roseobacteraceae; genus Roseovarius; species Roseovarius sp. D22-M7. Next base: position 17,108 of record NZ_JBAPKY010000050.1, on the reverse strand, counting down.
CGCAACGCACCGAATGACCTCAAGGCCACGTTCTTTGCGGTCATGGCGTCGTTCACCAACCTGGCGCTGTCGGCAAGCTCGCTGCTGACGAAGTACCTCAACGAGGTGTTCGTGGTCACCCGGAAGGTGACCGATCCCGAGACCGGCGAGGTCACGACGCCGGCGGATTATTCCGAGTTGGGGATGCTGCTGATCGTGGTCACCGTGCTGACCGTCGGGTTGCCGCTGCTGACGGTGATGATCGTGCAGCGGACACGGCTGCGGACCCGGGAATAGGGCCGGTCATCGGAGTGTAGGCCGCGCCGCCCCCGACCGCCGGGTGGGCGCCGAAACGCGCGTGCGACACGCTTTATGGTGGCAAGGTCTTGCGACCGTGCTGCGGGATTGCGGGGTTGCAAAAGCCCCCGCCCAAGAGGGCGGTCGGGCGCTGCGCGGCGGCGCATTCGCGCCTCGATTCCGCGCAAGGACCGAGATCTTCGAGTCAAGCGCATCCCTCACCCCGGCCCCGCGCCACGCTCCAGCGCGGGGTAGCGCAGCCCGAGGGTCACGCCGCGGGCGATGAAGCTGATCAGCAGTGCCAGCCACAGCCCGTGATTGCCCAATCCCGGCACCAGGATTGCCGCCGCCACGACATAGACCGCAAGGCTGACGGCCATCATGTTGCGCATGTCGCGCGAGCGGGTGGCACCGATGAACACCCCGTCAAGCATCCATGCGGCAAGCCCAAGGACGGGGGCGGCGACCATGTAGGCGAGATAGGCGCGCGCCTCGACCTGCACCGCGGGGGCCTTGGCCATGATATCGACGATAGCGCCCCCGAACCCCGCAAAGCCGATTGCCAGCAGGCCGCAGACCACAAGGCCCCAGGTACTGGTCATCACCGCGCCGCGCCGCAGGCCACTTGCTGTTCGCGCGCCGTAGGCCTGCCCCACCAACGCCTCGGCGGCGAAGGCGAAGCCGTCGAGCGCATGCGCGGTGATGTGCAGGAACTGCAACAGCACCTGATTCGCCGCCAGCGTCACGTCGCCGAAATCGGCGCCCACGAACAGGAACGAGATGAAGATCGCCTGCAGCATCAGCGAACGCAGCAGGATATCTGTATTCACAGCCGCCATCACGCGCAGCCGCAAAGGGTCGAACACCCGCGGCCAGTCGCGCCATGCCGGCACCGCGAAGGCATCGCGGCAGAACCAGAAGCCAAGCGCGAGCCCGCCCCATTCGGCGATCACCGTGGCGCGCGCGACCCCGGCCACACCCCAGTCGAGCCCCAGCACGAACCACAGGTCCAGCCCGATATTGACGCCGTTCATCAGCACCTGGATCGCCAGCACCGCGCGCGTGCGTTCCTGCGCGATCAGCCAGCCGGTCATGCCGAAGATCGCGATCATCGCCGGCGCCGACCAGACCCGGATCGCGAGGTACTCGCGCGCCAGCCCCTCGACCTCGGCGCTGGCGGGCGCGAGCTTGAACGCCGCCCAGAAGACCGGCACCTGCAGCGCGATCACCGCCCCGCCGGCGGCAAAACCGATCATCAGGGCGCGGGTCAGCAGGGCCGCGACCTCGCCCACCTGCCCCGCGCCAAGCGCCTGGCTGGTCAGGCCGGTGGTGCCCATCCGCAGGAACCCGAAGATCCAGTAGATGCCCGTGAGGATCACCGCGCCGATGCCGACGGCCCCGATTGGCGCGGCCTGGCCCAGCTGGCCCACGACGCCGGTATCGACGGCGCCGAGGATGGGCACCGTGGCGTTGGAGATGACGATCGGCAGAGCGATCTTCAGGACGCGGGCATGGGTGACCGCGCGGGCGGTCTCAGTCATCGCGGCGCGGCATCAGGAAATGGCCAGTCGCCTGCGCGAAGGGGCGCCCGCGATTGTCCTGCCACGCCTCGACATGAACGCTCGCATAGCGCCGCCCCGACCGGTTGACCTGCGCGCGCGCATAGGCGTCTCGCGGCAGCCCCGAGCGCAGGTAATCCACGGTGAAATCGATGGTCTTGGGCAGCCGCGGCAGGCGGCCGGCCTTGAGGGTTTCGAGATCCACCGCGCCGCTCTCGACGTCGTCCCAGAGCATCCCCCAGCTGAGACCGATGATCGAGGTGATCTCGAGGAACGCCGCCGTGGCGCCGCCATGCAGCGCCGGCAGGATCGGGTTGCCGATCAGCTTCTCGTCGAAGGGCATCACGCCGGTCAGCTCGTCGCCGCGCCGCTCGAACGCCACGCCGAGAAACCCGATATAGGGCACCCCCGCGACCAGCGCGCGCAGCGCGGCATCGCGACGCTCTTTCACGACCTGCACGGGGTCGGGACGGGGACGCGCCATCATCCGCCCTCCACGGTGAAGCTGCCGGCGGCGGCGGCCACGGGCCGGGCCTCGTCGTCATCGACCGCGCGGGCGCGCACGAAGGCGACCGAGCGCGTCACGTGGTAGCATTCGGCGCGGGCGCGGATCGTCTGGCCGGGGGTGGCGGGGCGCATGTAGTCGATGCGCAGTCCGATGGTGGCGGTGCCGCCGGGCGAGGCCGGATGGCTCATCGCCGCGGCGCCGCAACAGGTATCCATCAGCGCCGACACGGCGCCGCCATGGATGACGCCTGTTTCGGGGTCGCCGATCAGGCGGGTGTCGTAATCCATCTCGATCTCGGCGGTGCCGTCGCCCATCTGCACCAGGCGCAGGCCGAGCGCGCGCGCATGCGGCAGCGCCTCCATGAATTTTCGTGCCGGATCGGTGTCGGTCATCTCGCCTCGCTGCGGTCCTGCGGGAGGGCCCGTGCCCACCCCGCTTTATTCGATCTTGACAGCCATGCTTCAACCCCCTATTTCCGCAATTGAGAATGATTAGCAAAATCACGAAAGGCACCCCCGCGATGAGCATCGATACCGGCGCATATGGCAGTATGACAGCGCTTGGCCGTCCGCTTCGGCCGAAGCGGGCGCTGGTGGCGCTGCTGCTGCTGGCCTTTGCGGTCGTGCCCGGCGGCTTCGGCGCCTTGACGCGGGAGTTGATGGTGGATGCCTATCTGCAGGTCTCGGCCTTCGTCGCCGCGACGCTTCTGCTGTTTTATGGTTCCGAGCGGGTGTTCAGGTATAACATCGGCGAGGCGCTGAGCCGCGCGCGCAGCGCACAGGTGCCGCTTGCGGCGCTGATGGGCGCGACGCCGGGCTGCGGCGGGGCGGTCGTGGTGGTCGCCGCCTACAGTTCGGGCCATGTCAGTTTCGGCGCCGTCGTGGCGACGCTGACCGCGACGATGGGCGACGCAGCCTTCCTGCTGATCGCGACACGGCCCGACGTGGCGGCGGTGGTGCTGCCGCTGTCCTTCACCGTGGGGGTCCTGTCGGGCTGGCTGATCGACACGCTGCGGCTGGCGCCGCCGCTGTCCGGCAAGTCCGAGGACGGCCACCTCGTGCCGCTGATCGGTCAGGTGCGACGCCGCGACATGGTGTTCCTGGCCGCGGCCGTGCCCGGGCTGGTCATGGGCATCACCCAGCTGACCGGAGCCGATATTGGCGCCATCTACGGCGAGATGCCGGTGCTGGTCGTGGGACTTGCGGGCACCGCCATCGGCCTTGCGATCTGGGCCACCTCGCCGCTGCAGGCGATGACCAACAGCGCCGACGCGCCGGTCACCCGAATGGCCGAAGAGACCTCGTTCATCTCTGTCTGGGTGATCGGCGCGTACCTGGCCTATGATTACCTCGCCGCCTATGGCGGGCTGGATCTCGAGGCGATGTTCGCCACGGTCGCGCCGCTGCTGCCGCTGATCGGGATCGTGATCGGCTTCGTGCCGGGCTGCGGGCCGCAGGTGCTGGTCACGACGCTGTACATCAACGGGCTGATCCCGTTCTCGGCGCTTCTGGGCAACGCGATCTCGAACGATGGTGACGCATTGTTCCCGGCAATCGCGATCAACCCGCGCGCGGCGGTGCTGGCGACGGTCTATTCTGCGGTGCCGGCGCTGATCATGGCCTACGGATTCTACTTCCTCGCGCCCGGCTTTCTGAACTGAGGCCGGGCCAAGGGACCCGTGCCATTGACGCCGCGGCGGACACGCGCGATCATCAAAGCCTGACGATCGGGGGGGCGTGATGGCCGAGACGCGACTCAGCTTCAAGCAAATGTGCGCGAAATACGACGTGACGCCGCGCACCCTGCGCTATTACGAGTATATCGAGTTGTTGCAGCCCGAACGCAACGGCCGGACGCGCATCTACGGACCAAGGGAATGCGCCCGCATGACGCTGATCCTGCGCGGGCGCAAATTCGGGTTTTCGCTCGAGGATATCCGGCAATGGCTGCTGATCTACGAACGCGAGGGGACCGAGGCGCAGATGCGGAGCTGGGTCGCGCTGGCCGACCGGCAGCTTGACGAACTGGCCGAACAGCGCCGTCAGCTCGACGAGGCGATGACGGAGCTCAAGCAGTTGCGCGACGAGACCGCCGCCAGCCTTGACTGACCCGGTTGCGCGCTGACGCTACCGGGCCGCCGCCGGGATGGTCGAGGCAAAGAAGTTTCCCGCGACGCAACCTGACCTTGGCTTATCTTACGTCAACGACAAAGTGACGTGACGTTGTACTTACGTCAACTGGCGGGGGTGTTGTATCAGGGCAGTGCCTGGCGCATTTCGGTGGCACCGATATGCGATGGGGACGAAACGATGACAGAAGACGTCATGACCATACGGCAGATGTGCGACGCGTTCGACGTGACCGCGCGCACCCTGCGGTTCTACGAGGCGAAGGAGCTTTTGTCGCCGACGCGACAGGGGCAAAGGCGCCTTTTCACCCGGCGCGACCGGGCGCGGCTGAAGCTGATCCTGCGCGGCAAGCGCTTCGGGTTCAGCCTCGAGGAATTGCGGCAGCTGCTCGACCTCTATGAAAAGGGGGATCAGCAGCACACCCAGATCGCCCGCGCCCACGAGGTGGCGCAGGCCCGTCTGGCCGAGATGGAGACGCAGCGCGACGAGCTGGAGACCGCGATCTCGGAGCTGCGCGAACAGATAAGCTGGGGCGAGCGCATGCTCGCCTCTTCGAAACGCAACCACGACGCCGCCGAATGATCCGGACGCGACCCGGCCCGACACCCGTCCCAGGGAGAGAGACACATGCCAAGCTACACCGCACCCACCCGCGACATGCAATTCGTCCTGCACGACGTGCTGAACATCTCGGCGTCCAGCATCCCCGGCTATGACGAACTCGACCGCGATTTCACCGCGGCGATCCTCGACGAGGCCGGGAAGATCGCGTCCGAGGTTCTCAGCCCCCTCAACCCGGTGGGTGACCGTGAAGGGTGCACCCTCGAGAACGGCGTGGTGCGCACGCCCGAAGGGTTCAAGGCCGCGTTCGAGACGGTGCGGCAGGGCGGCTGGACGTCGCTGGACTGCGACCCGGATTATGGCGGGCAGGGCCTGCCTTACCTGATCTCGACGGCGGTGGGCGAGATGTTCTCGGCCTCCAACATGGCGTTCAACATGTATCAGGGCCTGACGCATGGCGCCTACAACGCCATCCATGCCCACGGATCGGACGCGCAGAAACGGACCTACCTGCCCAAGCTGGTCAGTTCCGAATGGGGCGGCACGATGAACCTGACGGAGCCGCATTGCGGCACCGACCTGGGCCTCATCCGCACCAAGGCGGTGCCGCAGGACGATGGCACATACCAGATCAGCGGGCAGAAGATCTGGATCTCGGCCGGCGAGCACGACATGGTCGACAACATCATCCACCTGGTGCTGGCCAAGCTGCCCGATGCGCCGGACGGGGTGAAGGGGATCTCGCTCTTCATCGTGCCCAAGTTCCTGGTGAACGAGGATGGCTCCTTGGGCGAGCGTAACGCGCTGTCCTGCGGCGGACTGGAAGAGAAGATGGGCATTCACGGCAACGCCACCTGCGTGATGCACTACGACGGTGCCACCGCGTACCTCGTGGGCGAGCCGCACAAGGGGATGCGCGCGATGTTCACGATGATGAACGAGGCGCGGCTCGGGGTCGGGCTGCAGGGCTATGCGCAGGGCGAGGTGGCCTATCAGAACGCGCTCGGCTTCGCGCTCGACCGGCTGCAGGGGCGCGACGTGACCGGCACGCAAGCCCCCGACAAGCCCGCCGACCCGATCATCGTGCACCCCGACGTGCGCCGCAACCTTATGGATCAGAAGGCCTTCGTCGAGGGCGCGCGCGCCTTCACCTTCTGGGGGGCCTCGATGATCGACGCGCATGTTCGCGCCGAAGACGCGGACGCCGAGCAGATGATCTCGCTGCTGACGCCGGTGATCAAGGGGTTCCTGACCGACAAGGGGTTCGAGACGACGGTGTTGGCCCAGCAGACGCTGGGCGGGTCTGGCTTCACCCGCGAATGGGGGATGGAGCAGTTCGTGCGCGACGCCCGGATCACCATGATCTACGAGGGCACCAACGGCATCCAGGCGCTCGACCTCGTGGGTCGCAAGCTGGCGCAGAACGGCGGCAAGGCGATCATGGCGGTATTCGACCTGATGAAGGGCTACATCAAGGACAATGCCGGCCAGGATGCCGAGTTCGACGCGCAGTTCCTCGACCCGCTGAAGGCAGCCTCGAAGGACCTGCAGGCGGCGGGCACCTATTTCATGCAGCACGGCATGAAGGCACCGAACAATGCGCTGTCTGGATCGTATGATTTCATGCACCTCTTCGGGCATGTCTGCCTGGGACTGATGTGGGCGCGCATGGCGAAAGCCGCGAAGGCCGGGGTTGACGAGGGGCGCGGCGACACGGCCTTCCTCGAGGCCAAGCTCGCCACCGGGCGGCACTACATGAGCCGGCACCTACCGATGACAGCCACGCACTTGGCGCGCATCCGGACCGGCGCGGATACCGTTATGGCGCTGGAGCCCGAGCAATTCGCCAGCGCAGCCGGCTGAGTGGCGCGGCGGGCCGGTCGCGAAAGGAAAGGTCCGGTCATGACCGGCACGACGCCAAGGAAAGACTGCCTGTCTGTCGCGCGAACGGCCGATGTCGGATGCCTCCGGCGGGAGTATTTCATGAAAGATGAATGGGACAGGTCCACCCTGCCCGATGCGCGGGCCGACAGGCATCAGGCACCGGAACAAGGCTTCACCTTTCACGGCCAACGGCTCTCCAGCCTGTACCGCGTCCGCGAGAACAACACGTCAAAGTTTATATCCGGTAAACTTTTTTCAGCTTCATCTTTCCAAAAATACTCGAATCCGACGCACACCGTCAGAGACAAACGCCCGAAAGGACGCCCATGACCCTGAAACTCTACTGCTTCGGCGAAAGCGGCAATGCCTACAAGGCGGCGCTTGCGCTGGAGCTTTCGGGCACCGCCTGGGAACCGGTCTTCGTCGACTTCTTCGGCGGCGAGACGCGGCAGGACGCGTTTCGCGACCTCAACGTCATGGGGGAGGTACCGGTGCTGGTGGATGGCGCGGCCACCTTGACGCAATCGGGGGTCATCCAGATGTACGTTTCGGAGATGACGGGAAAGTTCGGCGGCGCCACGCCCGAGGAGGCGCGCGAGGTGATGCGCTGGATGTTCTGGGACAATCACAAGCTCAGCGGTCAGGCGGGCATGACGCGGTTCTTGATGAATTTCCTGCCCGAGGAGAAGCGCCCCGCAGAGGTGATCGCCTTCATGCAGGGCCGGCTGAGGTCCGCCTATGCCGCGCTCGACACCCACCTGAACGGGCGCGACTGGATCGTGGGCGACGCGCCGACGAACGCGGATCTGAGCTGCTGCGGCTATCTTTTCTACCCAGAACCGTTCGGGTTCGCGCGTACCGACTGGCCCGAGATCGACCGGTGGCTCGGCAATATCGAGCGCCTTCCGGGGTGGAAGCACCCCTATGACCTGATGCCCGGCAACCCGTCCGACCGCCAATGACCAAGGAGACCGACATGACCGACGCCTATATCTTCGACGCCGTGCGCAGCCCGCGGGGCAAGGGCCGCATCGACGGTGCCTTGCACGAGGTCACCGCGCCTCGCCTTTCCGCCCATGTTCTGAATGCGCTGATTTCGCGCAACGGCTTTGAGGGCCACGCCGTCGAGGACGTGATCTGGGGCAATGCCACGCAGGTCAAGGAGCAGGGCGGGTGCCTTGCGCGCACCGCCGTGCTGGCCTCGGACCTCGACGAGCGGGTGCCGGGCCTGTCGATCAACCGTTTCTGTGCATCCGGCATGGAGGCCGTGAACCTTGCCGCCAACCAGGTGCGCGCGGGGGCCGGCGACGGCTACATCGCCGGCGGGGTCGAGATGATGGGCCGCGTCGCCATGGGCAGCGACGGCGCGGCGATCGCCGTCGACCCCTCGATCGCGATGGAGAGCTATTTCGTCCCGCAGGGCATTTCGGCCGATATCATCGCCACCGAATACGGCTTTTCGCGCGACGACGCCGATGGCTTTGCCGTCGAATCGCAGCGCCGCGCCGCCGCGGCGTGGGAGGATCATCGGTTTGACCGCTCGATGATCGGCATCCGCGATCAGAACGGTCTGCCGATCCTCGACCGCGACGAGCACATGCGCCCCGAGACCGACATGCAGTCGCTCGGCAGCCTGAAGCCCAGCTTCAAGGACATGGGCGAGAACATGCCCGGCTTCGACGCCGTGGCCAAGCTGAAATACCCGCATCTCGAGGCGATCGCCCACATCCACCACGCCGGCAATTCCAGCGGAATCGTGGACGGGGCAGCGGCGGTGCTCGTCGGTTCAAAAGCGTTCGGCGAGAAATGGGGCCTGACGCCACGCGCGCGCATCCGCCAGACCACCAAGATCGGCACCGATCCGACGATCATGCTGACCGGCCCCGTGCCCGCCACCGAGAAGGCGCTGCGCGACAGCGGCATGGCGATCGGCGATATCGACCTTTTCGAGGTGAACGAGGCGTTCTCGTCGGTGGTGCTGCGCTTCATGCAGGCCTTCGACGTCGATCACGCCAAGCTCAACGTCAATGGCGGCGCCATTGCCATGGGCCATCCGCTGGGCGCCACGGGCGCGATCATCATAGGCACGCTGCTGGACGAGCTGGAGCGCACCGGCAAGGGCACCGGGCTTGCCACGCTTTGCGTGGCGTCCGGCATGGGTGCGGCCACGATCATCGAACGCGTTTGAACGGGGAGACTGCGACAATGACCGATTTCACCACTGATTTCACCATGGAAAAGGGCGCCGACGGCGTCGCGATCATCACCTGGGACGTGGCCGGCAAATCGATGAACGTGATGACCCGCCAGGGCTTCACCGATCTCGAGGCGCTGATCGACGACGCGCTGGCAGACGAGGCCGTTAAGGGCGTTATCCTGACCTCGGGCAAAGAGGGCAGCTTTGCCGGGGGCATGGACCTCAACGCCATCGCGCGGATGCGCGACGAGGCAGGCGACGAGCCCGCCCGCGGGCTGTTCGACGGCGTCATGGGCATGCACGCCATCCTGCGCAAGATCGAGCGCGCGGGCATGGATGACCGCAACAAGGGCGGCAAGCCGATCGCCGCAGCCCTGCCCGGCACGGCGCTCGGCATCGGGCTGGAGATACCGCTCGCCTGTCACCGGATCTTTGCCGCAGATAATCCCAAGGCGAAGATCGGCCTGCCCGAGATCATGGTCGGTATCTTTCCCGGTGCCGGCGGGACCACGCGGCTGGTGCGCAAATTGGGCGCGATGGCGGCCTCGCCGCTGCTGCTGGAAGGCAAGCTCAACGATCCGAAAAAGGCCAAATCGGCCGGTGTGGTGGACGAGGTCGTGCCCGCCGATCAACTGATCGAAAAGGCCCGCGAATGGGTCCTGTCGGGGCCGAAGATCGTCAAGCCCTGGGACGAGAAGGACTATAAGATGCCCGGCGGCGCGCCCTATCATCCCGCGGGCTTCATGACCTTCGTGGGCGCCTCGGCAATGGTCAATGGCCGTACGCAAGGCGCGTTCCCGGCCGCGAAGGCGCTGCTGTCGGCGGTCTACGAGGGCGCGCTGGTGCCCTTCGACACCGCGCTGAAGATCGAGGCGCGCTGGTTCACGCATGTGCTGATGGACCCCAGCTCGTCCGCGATGATCCGCTCGCTCTTCATCAACAAGGAGGCGCTGGAAAAGGGCGCCAACCGCCCCGAGGCCCCGGACCAGACCGTCCGAAAGCTGGGCGTCATGGGAGCGGGGATGATGGGCGCGGGCATCGCGCTGGTCTCGGCGCAGGCCGGGATCGAGGTGGTGCTGCTCGACCAGAAACAGGAGGCGGCCGACAAGGGCAAATCCTACACCGCCGACTACATGGACAAGGGGATCAAGCGCGGCAAGGCCACCGAGGACAGCAAACAGGCGACGCTCGACCGGATCACCGCCACCACCGATTACGCAGCCCTCAATGGCTGCGACCTGATCGTCGAGGCGGTGTTCGAGGATCCCGGCGTCAAGGCCGAGGCCACACAAAAGGCTCTCGCCGAGGTGGGCGGCGACTGCGTCTTCGCGACCAACACCTCGACGCTGCCGATCACCGAACTGGCCCGCGCCAGCGACACGCCGCAGGATTTCATCGGCATCCACTTCTTCTCGCCGGTCGAGAAGATGAACCTCGTCGAGATCATCAAGGGCGAAAAGACCGGGCCGCGCGCGGTCGCCAAGGCGCTCGATTTCGTGCGCCAGATCCGCAAGACGCCGATCGTGGTCAACGATGCGCGGTTCTTCTACGCCAATCGCTGCATCATCCCCTACCTCAACGAGGGCATCCGCATGGTGGCCGAAGGCGTGGCCCCGCCGCTGATCGACAACGCGGCGCGGCAGCTGGGATTCCCCGTGGGGCCGCTGCAACTGGTCGACGAGACCTCTATCGATCTCGGCGCCAAGATCGCGCGGGCGACGAAGGCCGCCATGGGCGACGACTACCCGGATGCCGCCGTCGACGAGGTGATCTTCTGGATGGAGGGCGAAGGCCGGCTGGGGCGCAAGGCCAATGCGGGGTTCTTCGACTATGACGACAAGGGCCAGCGGCTCGGCTACTGGCCCGGTCTGGCCGAGAAATTCCCCCGCGCGCCTGAGCAACCCGACCTGACGCTCGTCCAGCACCGGCTGATGTTCGCGCAGGTGCTCGAGGCGGTGCGCGCGCTGAAAGAGGGCGTGCTCGAGGATATCCGCGAGGGCGACGTGGGCGCGATCCTCGGCTGGGGCTTCGCGCCGTGGTCGGGCGGGCCGTTCTCGTGGCTCGACATCATCGGCACGCCCTATGCCGCCGAGCGTTGCGATCAGCTGGCCGAGGAATTCGGCCGCCGGTTCAGCACACCCGACTTGCTGCGCGAGATGGCCGAGCGCAACCAGACCTTCTACGGTCGGTTCGACACGCAAACAACGGCCGCCTGACACGCGGTCCCCGCGGGGCTTGCGGCGCGCCGCGGGGCTTCATCTTTCCGAAAATACTCGAAATTCCGGCGCCGCCGCCGGGCCCGGTACCCGCCGCGGATCACAGCGGCTGAAAACGGTCCTGCGCGGCGTCGTACTGCTCCAGCCCGCCCGACCCGATATCGTGCCACAACCCGTGCAACGTCAGCGTGCCGTCGGTGACGCGGTCGGCCACGAAAGGAAAGCTCATCAGGTTGTCGAGCGAGACGACCACTGTCTGCTGTTCCAGCGCCCGCAACTGCGTCGCGGGCTCGGCGATGTCGCGCACCCGCTCGTAGCCGGGGCGCAGGATCTGCAGCCAGCGTCCCACGAAGCTGGTCTCGAGCTCGAGCTCGGGGACGGTGCCCGCGCACATCTGCTGGCAGCCCTTCGCGCCGCCGCAGGCGGAATGGCCGATGACGATCAGATGCGCCACCTTCAGCGCGGTAACCGCGTATTCCAGCGCCGCCGAGGTGCCGTGCTGGCCGCCGGAGGTTTCGAATGGCGGGACGAGGTTGGCGATGTTGCGGTGAATGAAGAACTCGCCCTGGTCCGCGCCGAAGATCGAGGTCACGTGAACGCGTGAATCGCAGCACGAGATGACCATCGCGCGGGGATGCTGTCCCTGATCCGCGAGGTGGCGATACCACGCCTGGTTGTCGGCATAGGTCGTCGCCTTCCAGCCGTGGTAGCGGTGAACAAGGTAGGTGGGCAGCGGGCGGGCGTGTTTCATTCCGGCTCCGGATCTTGCGGCTGTCACGGCTCGATACCGGGGAATCGTGTCGAATTCGAGGGAAAATTTGCCCCCGTCTAAACCGTTTGGGAACCTTGCCCGGGGCATTCTGTGTGGCGTGGGACGCAACGACAAACAAATCGGGTGAGACAGTGAACCAGGTGACATTACTGAAACAGGAAGAACGCGTGCGGCTCGATCCGGACAGGCTCGATGCGCTTTTCGATCAACTGGGCGAAACCGGGGCCGAGGATATCGTCTGCCGCGCGCTCGAGGAACTGGCGGCACGGCTCAGCCACGCCGAGCGCTGCCACCGCGAGGGGCGCATCGAGGACATGCGCAAGAGCAGCCGCAGCCTGATCGCGATCGCCGACCAGATCGGCATGTCGCTGCTGGCCCGGGTTGCGGGGGATGTGACGGCAAGCATCGACGCGGGCGATCACGTCGCGCTCGGCGCGACCTTCGCCCGGCTCTTGCGGATCGGCGAACGCTCGCTGTGCGAGATCTGGGACGTGCAGGGCACCTCGTACTGAGGCTGTTGCCGGAAAGTCGGATTTGACGGGTTGCAGGTGGCGCGCAGGCGGCTAGGCTGACGGGAAACAGCCAATGCAGAGGTTGCCCCCGATGAGCCTGACATTCGCCACCCCCGGAACACCCGCGATCCCGCTGCACCTTATCGCCGAGGCCGATTGCGACGCTTTCGTCGACGCGCAGCCGCCGCAGGTCGCGGCGTGGCTGCGCGCGACGGAATTTACCGGCGCGCTTGGCCGCACGGTGGTAGTGCCTGACGCCGAAGGCGGCATCGCCATGGCCGTGGGCGGCTACGGCAACGAAGCGGCCCGCGTGCGTGGGCGCTTCCACCTCGCGGGCATCGCCGCCGCCCTGCCCGAGGGTACCTACGCCGTCGAAGGACTGCCACCGGCCGATGCCGAGACCGAGGCGCTTGGCTGGCTGTTGTCGCATTACGGCTTCAACCGCTACCACGCGCAATCCCCGGTGCGCGCCCGGCTGATCGCGCCCGAGGGGGTGGACGCCGCCCGGCTCGAAGTGATCGCGGCCGGCGAGAAGCTGACGCGCGACCTGATCAACACACCGGCCAACCATCTGGGCCCCGAGGCGCTGGAAGAGGCCTGCGTCGATCTCGCCCGGGATTTCGGCGCGCAGATCACCTGCCATCACGGCGAGGACCTGATCGCCGGGAACTTTCCGCTGATCCACGCGGTCGGGCGCGCCGCCGCCGAGGAACCGCGGCTGATCGACATTACATGGCACGGCACGAAGGGCGATACCGGCCCCACCCTGACGCTGGTCGGCAAGGGCGTGTGTTTCGACACCGGCGGGCTGAACCTCAAGCCCGGCAGTTCCATGGGGCTGATGAAGAAGGACATGGGCGGGGCCGCCACGGTCATGGGGCTCGCGCGGATGATCATGGCGCTCGACCTGCCGCTGCGCCTGCGGGTGCTGATCCCGGCGGTCGAGAACTCTGTCAGCGCCTCGGCCTTCCGTCCCGGCGACATCCTGACCGCCCGCGGCGGCACGACCGTCGAGATCAACAACACCGATGCCGAAGGCCGGCTGGTGCTGGCCGATGCGCTGGCCTACGGGGCCGAGGATGCGCCCGACCTGATGGTGTCGATGGCAACGCTGACCGGGGCGGCGCGCGTGGCACTCGGGCCCGATATCGCGCCGTTCTTCACCGATCACGCGCCTTTCGCCACGGCGCTCGAGACCGGCGCGACGAAGGTCGCCGATCCGGTCTGGCGTCTGCCGTTCCACACCCCCTACGAGACGATGATCGAGCCGGGGATCGCCGATCTGGATAATGCGCCCTCGGGCGGATTCGCGGGCGCGATCACCGCGGCGCTGTTCCTGCGCCGCTTTGCCGGGGATCGGCCTTACGCGCATTTCGACATCTATGGCTGGTCTGCTACCCCGACCCCGGCCCGGCCCAAGGGCGGGGTCGGGATGGGCGCGCGCGCCCTGCTGGAGGCGCTGCCGGAGGTGCTGTCGCTGTGAGCGAGACACTTCTCGTCGCCGAGCCGTTGGTCGATCTGCGCCGCGGCCCCGGCGGCCCGCGCGACCGGCAATTGCGGATGGGCGAGGCGGTGACGTTGCACCACGAGACCGGCGGCTGGGCCGAGGTCACCGCGCTGCGCGACGGTTATGCCGGGGTCGTGCCACGCGCCGCACTTGGGGCCGGGACCGTCACCCACCGGGTGAGCGCCCGCGCCACGCATATCTACGAGGGGGCCGATTTCAAGACGCACGAGCGCTTCGGCCTCAGCCACGGCGCGCGACTATGTGTCATGTCCGAAGAGGGCCGCTTTGCCGAGACGCTGCAAGGCTTCGTGCCGCGCGTGCATCTCGCCCCGGTGGATACTTGCGACCACGACCCGGTGGCGGTCGCGGAACTTTATCTGGGTACGCCCTATCTCTGGGGCGGCGATTCGGCGTTCGGCATCGACTGTTCGGGGCTGGTGCAGGCGGGGTGCCTGGCTTGCGGCCTGCCCTGTCCCGGCGATAGCGGCCCGCAGATGGAAAGCCTCGGCGCGGCCTTGACCGAGGACGCGCACCTGCGGCGCGGCGACCTGCTGTTCTGGCGCGGGCATGTGGCGTGGGTCGCGGGGCCGGACACGCTGTTGCACGCCAACGCGCATCACATGGCCGTCGCGTTCGAGCCCATGTCCGAGGCGATCGCACGGATCGCGGCGCAGGGCGACGGCCCGGTCCTGGGGCGGCGGCGCGTGGTCAGTCCACCGCGCGGATAAGCTTGCGGTCGAGCACCCGAAGCACCGTGCGCAGGTCATGGCCGCGCTTCAGGATCCGGCCATCCATGCCGATCACCGAATACTGCCCCTGTTTGCCTTGCAGGCGGGGCCGTTTCTCGATCCGGTAGAGCGGATGTTCGGCGGTGCGGCGAAAGACCGCGAACACGGCGACCTCGCGCAGGCAGGAAATGCCATAATCGCGCCATTCACCGGCCGCCACCATGCGCCCGTAAAGCGACAGGATCACGCCAAGCTCGTCGCGCTGGAACGCCACCTGGTCGTGGGGCGCGGGATCGGGGCCGGGCACCGGGCCGGAAGAGTGATAATTCATGTCCCCAAGAGTCGCGCCAAAGCCGCACGGAATCAAGCCATTTTCACGGCCGGCCCCGTCAGCCGAAGCGGCCCTGGCAGAACCAGCCGCCCGAAATCTGTGCACCGAAGGCCTGGAACAGCCACAATCGCTCGCCGCGGGTGGTGACCACCTGCCAGTAATCGCGCAGTCCGCTGCGCCATTCGGGATCGTCGAGCCACCATTCCGGCGCGATGCGTTCCGGCCCGATCGAGCCTGCGACCTCGTGCGCCCGGCCGCGCCAGTGAAAGGCGGCGCAGGGGCGCGCCTCGCGCAGGACGCGCAGCGGCTCTGGCCGCCACATCAGAACCGGTCGCGCAAGATCCGGCAGCGGCCACGGCCCCGGTGCGGGGTCGGACCACGCGACGGCAAGGGTCAGCGCGGATTTCTCCGGAATCGCGCTTTCAGCGGGATGATGCCGGGTGATCGCCTCGAGCCCGATGCGCCCGCCCAGCCGGGTCACCAGGTCGGCGAGTGCCGCCGCGCGGGCCTCGGTGCCGGAGGCCGGCGTGCCGTCATGGACCGGGCTGCGCACCTGGCGCGCCGCCATCGGTTCCGTCACCAGCGCCTCGAGCCGCAGGACGTCGATGCCGAAACCCGCGTCGATGCCGTCGATCCGGGCCTCCAGCAGCGGCTGGATGGTCTCGGGCGCATGGCTCGGGCGGGCGAGCCGCAGGTTGAGCACCTGCAGGCTGTCATCGGTGCGGAACGCCTCGAGGCGCAGATGCCGCGCGCCCTGCCCCGCCTCGCGCAGCATCGCGCAAAGCCGCGGGACCAGCCGCGCCAGCCCGGCGCAGATATCCGCGTGCAGGCCGATGGGATCGGGCAGGCTGAGCCGCGTGGCGAAGCGCGGCGGCGGTCGGCCGGGCGAGACCGGTTCCGGCACCTGCCCGAGCGCCTGGTCGAGGCGGCGCGTCACTTCCGGGCCGAAGCGCCGGGCCAGCGCGGCACGCGGCTGGCCCACCAGGTCGCCGACCCGGCGCAGCCCCAGCCGCCCCAGATCCGCCAGCACATTGTCGGGCAGGCGCAAGGCGGCCACCGGTAGCGGCGCCAGCACGCTGTGCATCTGCCCCGGCGGCGCGATCCGGGCGGTATGCGGCCCGCCTGCCTCCGGCGTGGCCCGTTGCCAGTGCCGCCGCTGTGCGGCGCGGGCGCGGGTGGCGCGGGCCTCCTGCTCGATCGCGTCGCCCGGCCGCCCCGGCGCCAGCCCGCGATCCGCGAACCGCGCCAGCGCCCAGGCCGCGCCCACCGTATCGGCCAGCCCGCAGCGCACCGACAGGCCCAGATCGGCGGCCTCTTCGGTCAGGCTGTCGATCAGCGCCATCTCGCCGCCGAAAAGATGCGCGCAGCCGGTGATGTCGAGCCGCAGCCCGTCCGCGCCTTCCTCGCCCACCAGCGGTGAAAAGCGGTCCGCCCAGCGGGCGAGCGCGTGCAGGAACCCGGCCTCGGCGGCGCGGTGCTGCACCTGCGTGGCAAGATCCGGACACAGCGCATGCGCCTCGCGCAGCGGTTGCCCGACGACCAGCCCCGCGGCCTCGGCGGCGGACGACAGCGAACTCAGCACCTGCCGCTGGCCGTCATCGGCCACCACCGCGAAAGGCCGCTGGCCGGCATCAAAGCGACGCCGCAGAAGACGCTCTGCCCCGAGGCGCGGAAACCAGACAGACAGGATACGGCGGGGAGGCATGGCAGCAACTGTTCGCTATTTGTTCCAAATCTAGGTCAGCCGACGCGCGGAGTCGAGTCGCCGCGGCGTATTGCACCCGCGCCCGGTTTCCCGCAGAGTCGACGCAAATCATAGCGAAAGGGGGATATCATGCGCACACGTGCTGCTGTCGCGGTCGAGGCTGGCAAGCCGCTCGAAGTTATGGAGGTGGAGCTTGACGGCCCGAAGGCGGGCGAGGTGCTGG
>NZ_JBAPKY010000049.1:0-26494 GCF_037083785.1 Roseovarius sp. D22-M7 | reverse complement strand
TCTTCGTGCAGTCCTTCACCGCCGCCGGGAACGGCGATCTGTCGGTGACCACGGACGGGTCGTTCGAGTACGACCCCGATCCGGGCTTCGTGGGTACCGAGACGATCACCTACACAGTGAGCGACGGCACCGAGACTGCCACGGGCGAGGTCACGATCAACGTGTCCACCACTTCGCCGGTGGCCAATGACCCGCCGGTGGCCAACGACGACGGCTACACGGTGAGGGCAGGCGAGGCTCTGACGGTAGCGGCTGGGGCAGGTCTTCTACTCAACGACACCGATCCCGATGGCGACCCACTCGAAGTGGTCGGCTTCGGCAACGCTGGCAACGGCAGCGTGGCTCCCAGCTCGGACGGTTCGTTCACATACACGCCCGATGCAGGCTTCGTCGGCACCGACAGCTTCGTTTACACGATCAGCGACGGACTGGAGATAGCCACCGCAACGGTTACAATCGATGTGACGAACGCGGCGCCCGACGCAGTGGACGACAGCTACACGATCGAGGACGGCGAAGTCCTGACCGTGGCGGCGCCGGGTCTTCTGGCCAACGACACCGATGCCGATGGCGATCCGCTCGAAGTGGTCGGCTTCGGCAACGCGGGCAACGGAAGCGTCGCGCCGAGTGCCGACGGTTCGTTCACCTACACGCCAGATGCGGGCTTCGTGGGCACCGACAGTTTCATTTACACAATCACCGACGGGGCGGAGACGACGACGGCGGAGGTGACGATCGAGGTTCTCAACCAGGAGCCTGAAATTAACCTGATTGATGGCACACTGGGCCGTGATATCCTGCAGGGCACCTCCGAAGCGGACCAATTCGTCTTTAATGGCGGCTTTGGCGATGTCGCCGTTGGTAATGGCGGTGACGACATCTTCAACTTCACGGTTAATGTGGAAAACGGCGTGGTCGACAACACTCGTATTATGGACTGGTCGGACGGAGACATGATCCTCGGCTTCGAATTCGAAGACGTCCAAGTGGAAACAGTCCGTTCAAGCAGCCAGGCCTTGAGATTTGCGTATGGACCGGACAATGATGTCTTGACGGTCACAGGAGACATTTCCGGTGGGCTTTCGAGCCTGTTCGAAACCGCAGTCGCGTAATACTGGTGTCTAAAAGTGGTGGTAAGGTAAATGGAGAACAATATGAAACAGATAATATTAGCGAGTGTTGCGGCAGCAAGTCTTGGACTTTTGGCTGGTGAAGCCGACGCAGCAACACTCGACGCGTATAGCACTACGGGTGACGTCTTCTTTGACGACGCGGCAACCTTCGATTACGACCCGTTTTTTCTCGGCGGCTCGATTTCAGATCCCGGCTTCCTTGTCGACATCTCGCTCTCGTCCGACCTCTCCACTGGCTCGCTGACGCTATTTGACAATTCCTTCGCCACAGTGCTGGATGGCTCCTTGCTGGACACGATGCTCAGCGTGGACAACGGTATCGATGATGACAACTTTTCAATGCTGTTCTCATTGAGCACAGGGGCAGCTCCCTTCGCCGTGGCCACATTCACTGGCGACCTCGATGGACTTGGCACTACCGACTTCTTCACCGATGGGGTGTTTTTCAGAGACGGAAATCTGGCTGTGACAGCCGCAACGGTTGTTCCGCTCCCAGCTGGCATCCTTCTCTTGGGGACCGGGCTTGCGGGGCTTTGTCTTGTCCGGAGACGCCGAAGAGCGCAGGGATAGGATTGCCTTAGTCGGGCTTCCACGCGACTGTGTGGCAAAGCCCCATTATACGGAGGCCGGCTGCGCCGGTCCAAAACCTACTTTATGCATATATACGGAAGTGGCGGGAAGAGATTTTTATGATTTCAATAGCTTGGTCCGTAGAGAACGTTCGACGTCAGGCCCATCCCCTCCGCCACTTTCATTCGCGAAAGCGTTTTCCCGATCCGGATGCGGCTGGATTTTTCCGTTGTATTCGAGGGTTATGCGGGAGGGACTGAGCACTGGTCGCGGCGCCAAGCGGGCCGGAAGCGGTCTCTCAGGGGCGATATTCTCCGGACCTCATGACTGCGTCGTTTTGGTCAAGTTCTTATAAGGCATTGTTTATTATGTAGAAAGTTAGACTCTAAGAAACTATTTGGATTGGAGTCGCGTTTACTTCTGCCGCAACTAGGATCGGAAGCTCTCAGGCTAATGCCCGTTCCAGGCCCCCTATATTTCACGCCACCAAGTTGCCCTAGAGATATCACTGATGCTTGTCTGGGTTAGGCCAATAGGCATACCCTTTCGGAGGCTTGCTTCGATCTGCTTGCCCGCCGCTGTTCCAGCATCGTGAACCTCGTAAACAATTCCCGAGGGTGTTTTCTCGAACCTCGCGAAAACATCGCTGAAGCCACGAAGCTCCGGGATCTCGAGTTTCGTCGTATTTGGCTTGCCCCTTGCTTTCGCCACATGAAGTCCATGACTGTTCCCGCTATCTGCGCTGATCACTACTGTCGCCCCAGCAAAGAACGTTGATGCCACTCGAAATGGTACTTGTACTTGGGTTCCACGGGCTGCCCGAAGTCTCATGAGCATAGTGGTGCCGGTGGGCGGAGGAGCTTGAGCTGTTGCTGCGACTGCAGGACTTGAGCCAGTGCCGACACTAGTAGTTGAAGTTGAACTGATGCCGGTAGGTCTGGGCGGGGGACGAAACGATCGTGAACCAAACAAGCGACGCCCGCTACGGCCGCTATGTGCATGTAGCCGTGCTCTTTCCGCTGAACGAGCAGTCGCCTCGTCGGGAACGTAACCCTCCGCCACCAGCTCTGCCAAAAACGTCGCATCGAGCCGCGCTGCCAAACCTCCAGTGGCATCTCGCCACGAATTTAGCGCATCTGTTGCCTCCGTAATCACACCATCTGTCAGATTAGTATCGACTTGGAGGCCGGCTTCAACGTTCGAATACAGACCGGCAGCCGTCAGATTATTTGATCCAACAATAAGCCTCGCTTCCTCTTCATTCCGGAACAGGTAAAGTTTAGGATGGAACACTGAGCCAGATTCATTATGATAAACGAACGTCTCGCACGCACCATGGGCCTCTAGGTTCAAGAGGGCCTGCAGGCCATCTCTAGTTGTGTTTTGAAGGTCAATGCCCACAACAAAAGTGAGATGACCACCATTAGATAGAAATCGTGTTAAACTATTTTCAAGATGGCTCACTCCAGAGGCGCGGACCCATGCAACAGCTATGTCGAGCTGGTCCCAGTAAGGTTCGACCCCACGAACGTTATCGACGTATCGCAATAGTTCCGGGCCGAATCGGATTGAAAGCGGTTGATTGTAGAACATCTGCTTGCCTGCACGTTAAGGTTCACACTATAGGCAACCGGTGATCTTCTGGATCTTCTTCAGGCACAAAAGGTGGCAACTCATCGATTCCCCCCATCAGCTCTTTGTAGTCTCTCACTTTGGGGCCTTTCTTCTTCGTCAGAGAAGGCTTCGCGAAAATAAGAACATATTCGTGAATGTTCTTGAAGAGGAAGTTTGGTGGGTAGGGATAGCTCCCGAAGATTGGCCGCTGGGTACCAAAAGAACCCCACTTGCCCCCAGTCCTGTCCTTCGACCATATAATTTCGTTGACCATTACAAAGCCGATATTCCGAAGCAACACGCCGAAGTCAGTAGCCAATGGAAAAGTCAATAGGCCTTGATCAGTGTGCTGGTTTACGTTTGCAGTCACGACACACATCTTACGCCCGGGTGAAAGAACCCGATAGCATTCCTCAAAAACAGGCCTTATCCCATCCAGAAATGCCCTATAGTTGCCAACATTACCAAGATTATTGGGCCCTTCCCCGTAATTTGCTTTATCCCAATACGGTGGACTAGTCACAATGAGGCCAACACTCTCGTTCTCGAGAAAGTCCATCTTTCTGCTGTCGCCGTTGACAACCTCAAGCGGCACAAAGCTTTCTTCGTGTCCATTACGAAGTTCTGCGCATTCTGACTGGATCGTAGACGCATACTCAGAATTTTGCTCGACACAGATGGTCTTGCGACCCAATGGAATCGCCGCTCGAGCGGTGCTGCCCGTCCCTGCAAAGGGATCCAAGACAGTCTCTCCATAAAAGCTAAAAAGCTTTGTTAGCCGATGAGGAATCTCCTCTGGAAATGCAGCCGGATGGTCTCCACGCGCCTTGTTCGCGATTGACCAGACAGTTTTTGTGTATTCACGCCACTCCTCTTTAGTGAGCCGGCTTTTTTCCTTAATTTCCTTTGATATCTTTACCGGCATATCGGCCTCTCCTTCATTCTTGATTTCGGTTTGCTCGAACAGTTCAGCGCCAGTGATGCGTTCCGTGAACCCATGAAGTTCACTTGCTAATTTGATCGGCAGTTTTAGTGCTCTGAGAATCACCTGGTCAGCCTGCTTCCGCAACTGTGGCACGTGCGCTGCGGAGAAGGTATATGACACGCGACTTCGATTCAGGCTTCGAATGGGATGCTCAGAAGACGCGGCCCAAACAGACGCGCCTAGGTCGGCCATTCGCGTTAGCAACGCGTTGTTCTCTAGCAACTGGCCAACGGGTAGAGTTGTTAAGGCCGCGCGGTTCACATGAAATCCGTCTCCCGTGACATGCCACCACCAAAAGGCAAAGTTACTGGAAACGAGCGCATAAAGTGCATCAGCCTCACACTCTGTGGTACAGGAGATTTTCCAGACGGGATTCTCTGATAGAACTTCGCCACTTCGAACTTGAAAATTGCGTGACCGCGCAACTCCCAAAAAATTATACGCAGTGGGTGCGACAAAAAAAACAGTGTCCGGAGCTTCCGGTATTTCGGCCAATGTTGAGCGAGATATGTGTTTTACAACATGCCCGAGAGTTATTGAATCACTGCGCACAGTTTTCCAAATATCGGCCTGCTTTTTTCCATGGAGTTTCGGTATGCCGTCAGAGATTTGATCTTCGATGGGCGTATATCCAATTGTCTGGAACAGCCTTTTGCGGTCAAATCCTCTCCACTTCCTTAATGGTCCAGTCTTGATTGCGTGCTGTAAGCCATTCTTCCATAACAACACAGCGTTTCGTGTCTTCACGTCTTCGCCAAACAGCGCATGCGGCTGGCGATCGAAGAACGCAAATCTCCAGAGTCCAGACGTTGTTTCAATGAATCTGCGGCAAGCTTTGAACTGCGAGCCTGAGTTGCAGGCAATGGATAGCGGAAGCACGAGTCCACCGTTAGCATTTGGCCTCGAAAGGCGCACCATCTGCTCAACAAATACCGGATACAGATCGGCGGTGCTTTTTGGTCGTGCGGCAATAGTTTTAAAAATCTGCGTTAGCACAAAAATATCGTCCCGTTGCCCTAGGTCGGCATAGGGTGGATTCCCAAGAATTAAGTCAAAACCATCTTTCGCCAACGGAAACAAATCGCTAAGTATAACTCGGCCAGGAGCAAGCGGGCCGGATGTAGTCGGGTCGATTATGAGGGCGTCGCAGGTCTGTAGGTTCTTGCGTATTGCCCACCAAGCTTCACTGGGAGAGCCTGCGGCTTTGAGCGCGTCCTGCACAACATCCGCGAGAATTACGGTTGCGGCGCCATCAAGCGCCAATGAATCAATGTCGCAACCAAAAAGCGACTCGAGTGCGAGCTCCAAGGCATTTCTGGATGGCGTGCGAGCGCGCAACTCTTTTAGAGCCGCTCTAAGAAAGACGCCGGTGCCTGCTGCAGGGTCAAGAATCTTTAGGTCGGATACATCTTGACCGAGCGCGGCCTTGGTCATGAAGTCGGCTACGTCGGAGGGGGTATAGTACACACCCGACGCCTTTTTTTTCTTTCTGGCGACTTGTGTAGATGGATCGCGTCGCACGCTCAGGCGCGACCCTGGGCCGTGACTCTCCAGAATGTACGGCAGCAGCTCCCGGATACCTTTCTTCTCGCATATGCTGTAAAGAAAACTGCATGAACTTTTGTCAACTGCATTCCAGAATTTCTGCTCGAGTGAGTTCAACTCTCGGCCGGCGAACCATCGTTGTGCCGCAGCCAACGATAGCTCTCGTGTCTCAAGCGTATGCAAAAGCTTAAGCGCCCAAGCAGATAAAGCTTGCCAAGCAAATCTTTCTTGACCAGCCGCGTCGGCGCCAAAAGCATGCGAGCACGCCATTTTAGGGTTAGATTCGAGAGCTTTGCGCACTTCCCCTACAACACAGCGCACGTCGTGTGCGATGTCTTCGACTGCCGAGGAAAGAACATAACCTCGGGTTGGAATGCCGTGCTCGAATTTTTTTTCTAAGGGCAGGACGGTCATCTTATCTTTCAGGCGTTCTGGGCTCGCTAGGAATGCTCTCCCGATCTTGCGATTCTCTCGATAAAAGGTATGCTCCCTCGGTGTCTCGGGCGATCCGTGCTAGCGTAACATGATGACTTCGCGCGATAGCTTCCAGTTCCACTATGTCAGCCTCTTCAAGCATTGATGTGACGCGCCGCTTCCCCATGGTCTCGCTCCTGAGTCTCTCTTTGGTCACCCCCACGGGTTGTACCACCAACTTGCATCAGTTTGATGCGCAGTGCTACCAGATTTTGTGCTATTATGGGTGTCGTGCGCTAAAGGTACTGCGGCGTTTCGAACAAAGATGGAACAGCCTCCCTCCCATTACATTATGGCCCGGCAACGTCAAGGCTGGCTCTTGCCATTGAATCGACTCCGCTGCCTTACCCATTCGACCGGAAACGGCTCCAGCACCCGCGCCAGCGTGACTTCCTGCCCTTGCTTGCCGTCCAGGATCGCCTCGACGATGTTGGGCGCGAGTAGCGTGAGCCGCAGGACTCGTGTCATGTAGGAGGGGGCGATGCCCTCGCGCTCAGCCAGTTCGGCGATGGTGACGAACTCGCCGGACTCCAGCATCCGCTTCCAGCGGAAGGCGCGCCAGCGCCTTGACCAGCGTTCTGTCCGCCCTTCGCGGCTGCGCGGCGCCCTCCGGCAGCAGCGTCTCCTTGCGCCCGCCGCGCTTCACGAGATGTAACGAGACGCGGAGCGTCACTGTCTCGGGGATTGGCGTTCCGCGGGTCATTGGGCCACAAGAAATCATCCCAAGGATTGCCGCAGGTTCTGTGCCACCGCATCCGCGGCGGTCCGCACCGGCTCATCGGCGAGGTGGGCGTAGCGCGCGGTGGTCTGGACCTGCGTGTGGCCGAGAAGCTTGCCGATCATGGGCAGGCCCTGACCCGATGCGACGGCGGTCGACGCGAAGGTGTGGCGCAGGTCGTGGATACGGACGTCCTTCACGCCGGCGCGGGCGCGGACGCGTTGCCAGAATGGCTGAAGGTCGCTCAGCGGCTTGCCCTGCAGGGTGCCGGTGATGACCCACGGGTTCCCGTGTATGCGCTGGGCGGCACGGAGCAGTTCGACGGCTGGCTGGCCGAGATGGACGACCTTGGCGCCCGACTTGGAGTCCGGCAGGCGCAGGACGCACTCGGCCAGATCGACGTATCCCCATTTCAGCGTCATGATCTCATTCAACCGGCAGCCGGTCAGGATCAACAGCCGCGCGGCGAGGATGGCCGAGGGCAGTTCGATGCCTTCCGCCTCCATCTCGCGCAGCACCTCACCGATCCGGCGGAGTTCAGCCGCGCTGAGAAAGCGCTCGCGCTTCTCCTCGGGGTATTTCCGGATGTGCTTGCGCGGGTTCGACCCATCTGGACGCAGCCCCCACATTTCGGCCAGCACGAACATCTTCGAAACCACTTCGAGGCAGCGGTTCGCCTGATAGGGGATGTGGCGGAGGTCGTGGTGGAACTTCGCTACATCGGCCCGGGTGATCCCGCTGACGGTCAGGCGGCCGAGCGCGGGCAGTATGAAGCGTTCGAGGTTCCGGCGATACTCCTTGGCCGTGCTGGCCTTCACGCGGATCGCGATATGCTCCTTGTCGAACCGCTCCGCCAGTTCCTTGACCGTGATTGCCTTGCGGCCGGCATCACGTTCAGCGGCAGGATCATCACCGTTGCGCGCGGCGGACACGATGGCGATTGCGCGGGTGCGCGCCTGCTCACAGGTCAGAACCGTGCTGGGCCCGAGGCTGATCCGCCGGGATCGGCGTCCTGCGCGATACTGAACCACGTAACCCTTGCGCCCGCTCGGCAGCACCCTGATCCCGAAGCCTGGGATCTCGCTGTCCCATACGAAGTATTCGGTGGCTTGGGTTTCTGCTGCGTCGACAACGCGCTTGGTGAGCTTGGGCATGGGTAATCCGTGTTCAGGTTTCGTCCGCTCTACAGTGCTGAAGGCGCCGAGATAGTCAACGAACACATTGATATTGCGGAGGAAAAGGAAAGGGTGCGCGGTTCTGCGTGGGCGGCGCGGCGCGCCGGTGCGGGACAGAGATTGTTCCAGCGAATCAAAACGCAGGTTCCGGCTTTTTGCCCACGCTGCTGAGGGTCTTGTCCTTCGCTGCGATCTGCCATCACCGAAACAGGTTCAGTTCGATCAGTATGCCGTCATCCTTGCAAGGAGGTGAATTGTCGGACACATGCTTGGATCGGGCCGCGAAGCGGAAAGCCAGAACAGTATCGAGGTCACCATGCGCTGCAGATTCACTCCCCTATTGATTGCGGTCCTGTTTGTCGCCGGCTGCGCCAGCATCCCGGGCAACCGACCCGTGGTCGTCGGCGCAGGAGATGAGCTCCTGAAGCTCCGGGCAGGACCTGGCCTCGGCTACCGCGTGCTCCTCGGCTTGCCCGACGGCACTGCTCTCAGGCGACACGATTGCGTAACCGAGGTTGGTCAGCTCTGGTGCCGGGTTTCGCTTCTCGAAGCACCGAGAATGACGGGGTACGTCTCCGCAGACTACCTCTCCGAATCCTGAAGCTCAGAGCGATCATCAACAACGCAGCGCAGTCATCCTACCGAGATCGCATGGACCGGACCTGTGCTCAGAACCGCAGGCTAGAGGAAGCATGGCAGGGACAGGAATGCTCGGCCACCGCGGAATGTGCCTTCGAAGTTCAACGAAAGCGACAGCACGGCGTCGCTGGCGAATGGGCTGCTATGAAGAACAAGCCCGTTGCCAGATATTGTACAAAGTTAGGTGGCCGCGCATGGGGGAGACCCCAAAACCGAATTCCGCTTTGCAGATTCCTACGAGGAGACTGTCAACTCGGATGTCGGCTGTGTCGGACCTTGCGGTCGTTCGCTGCGGGTGCAGCTTGGCGTGGCCCGAGCGGCGGCTGTGCGCAGGAAGTGAGCTTTCCAAATCCGGCGCGGGTTCCCCAACAGCTGACCTTCTGATCAGCTGCGCCGACCCGCGGAACAGAGATCAAAGAATCGAAGGTGGCGCGCTGCGGTTGAAGTCAGTTATGATTACACTCATAGAATCGATGCACCAACCGTCGACGCACCACTATCTCAGACTCTGAGAATAATAACTGCCAATGAGCCCACAATGACTCGTACTTTACTCGCTTTTCTTGCTCTTGTGATAATACTCTCCACATACTATGGCTTTGCATCACCACAGAATCTTGGATTTTTTCCGTCAGTATCTGCTGACACGCGAAAAATTTTCCTCTCTGCCATGGCAATGGTATTAGGGATTTTTTGCGGATCACTGCACAGGCAATGGGCAAATTACGAAAAGCCCATGTCTCGATCAAGTATTTCGCGTGCTCTGCGAAGCCCAGATTTATGGAGATCAATGCTTTTGTCACCGATCTTGTTTTCCGGCGTATATGTCGCTGCAAAGCAGCAACCAGATTATGTTTTGGCGTTTATTTTTGCATTCCAAACAGGTTTCTTCTGCGATAAAATTTTAGAGGATCGGAGAGAGCTGCAAAATGGAAACGAGTAAAAATACTCGCCTCTTATTTGCAGCCGGAATTTTTGTTCTTTCCGTCACGCTGGTCCGTTTGTGGTCGCCCAATAATCCAACTGACGGCCTTTTGGAGCACCCACCGGGCGAATATTGGATAGCCAATGCTCGAAAGGCTTTATCTCTTCTCGGAGTAAATGAGGGTTATGTTACGATCAACCCGCCGACCGAGAGTCCAGTAATGGGGATTTTCTTGTTTGACTCCGAGAGCGGCGCTGGCTTTCAAAATTCAAGATCTGTAAATAAATGTGCCTATCTAGGGGATGGAAAGACTATTATTTGCGATGTTGCGATGATCAGACAACTTTCGAAACATCTTGGCTTAGATAAGAAAGTGTTGCACTTGATGGAGCCAAATTTCGAACTCGGTGAGTATTATTATTCTCACAGGGTCCAATTTGGTGAGAGTCTCGATGATGCAGACTACCATGAGAATCAGCTTCTTCTTCTAACATGGATAATTGGTCACGAAATTGGACATTTGATCGCGAGGCACGTTGGCGCGTTTCACTTTGACCGCAAAGCCAGCCATAACTTTGTCAATCGCATCAGCATGGTTGGAGACATTACTGACGTGGAGAACCAACGCTTGGAGAGCGATGCAGATGCCTACGTGGTTCGACTCATTGATGATGACTGGACTGAGGCACTGATTGAATTTCTGGAAGACTCGCAAGATAGACTCAATGCTGGAAATGAACACCGTTGTAGCATGGGCGATAGTCGAAAGTACCCGTGCCGTGATGGAAGGCCGCTTCCAACATCCTTAGCTGGCTGGCAAGCACGGATTCAGCCACCAGGTTCGCATCCCGCTTTACCTAAAAGGCTAGAAGATTTATCGCGCATCGCTCAGGCTAGACAGTTGGGGATGGAAAGAGATGACTTTCAGAAGCTTTTCAAGCAGCGATTTGAGTAAGTTTAACCACTTTGCAGTAGCATTTTATGTAGTTTTAATCCACCGCATAGCGGTCCCGACTTTTACCGTGCTTATTGCGCTTATTCTAGTCAAAAAAACATCTCTAATACATGTGCAGTCTTAGTTCTCAGATGGCACCGCTAGCTTCAGTAGTCTCTAATGCGGTCATTGAAGCACAAGCAGAAAATGACCGCTTTGTTCCGAGTTTCCCGGTTCGTGACCCGGGGGGGCGGTCTGGTATCGCAGTTTCGCGCGAAGGCCAGTGGGTTCGCTCCGGCCTGGCACCGGCCGAATGCAGGTGCAGCAACCGAAGCTCTGACGGCGGTCAATGCGAGGCTCGAAGCTGCCGCTCGTCGGGTCTAGGATGCACTCCATTTTCAGACGGCGCTTCGCCATCAACTTGCTACCGCGACCATCGCTCGGCGCCCCCATGGAAGCATTGTGGAAGCAAGAGGGAACAAAGCGCTGCCAGTTTCTGCGAAATCCTGCGCATGGTGCCCGAAGGGCAGGGGGCTCCAACTGGCGGAAATGTCGAAGGAATACGCAAACGAGCGCAATCGTTCATGGTCTGTTCGACACGACTCATAACCTGAAGGTCGTAGGTTCAAATCCTACTCCCGCAACCAAATTCCCCAAATAAATCAAATTCATGGCTGATGGTACAATGATACCACATCCACTTTGCGCGTTTACATCAACGCCACATCAACACCGGACCAGAAAAACGGCATTCGCCCGCACTGGCGTGCATTCGGCGGCATTCGCGGTCAAGATCGCATCGGGTCTTAACGCGCCGTTGGTTTTGTCTTACGGAAATCGGTAAGAATCGACAGTCGTAGCAGCTTCATCTCGCATTTTACCTATAACGATAAGAATGCTTGAGTTTTGTCCGTGAACGCTCTATCATTATCGAAATCGGTAAGGTGTCGCGCGTGCCCGAGTACAACCCTGAACAAGACAAGTTGCTCAGCGACCTCGGGCGCCGCATCCGTGAGGCGCGTGGCGCACAGGGTTTGAGCCTTGACCAGTTGGCGCGCCTGACCGGCATCAGCGCACCCGCGCTGTCCCTCATCGAGACAGCCAAGCGCGATGCGCGGGTCACAACGATTGCAAGGATTGCCCGGGCTCTTCGGGTCCCGCTGGCAGTTCTGCTGGATGATCTTTGTGCAAATGCAATCGAGGGCACTGCCTCGACAGGGCAGGGCTATGATCTCGGGGATTATCAATGAACGCGACGGTTCCGGTCTGGTTCGACGCGCTCCAGGTCGGGCAAATCGAGGTGGCATCTGACGGGGCTCTCTCTCTTTGCTACGCTGACCGTTGGCTTCAGACGGCGGGTGCATTTCCGCTCTCTGTGACCATGCCGCTCCGTCCGGCGCCCTATCCCTCTGAAGCCATCTCGCCATGGCTGGCGAACCTTCTGCCGGAGGAGGAGCAGCTGACAGTCCTGGCCCGCTCGCTCGGTCTGGGTCAGGCTGATGCATTGGCGGTGCTCCGGGAAATTGGCGGCGACACCGCGGGTGCCTTGTCTTTCGAAGAATCCGGCGATCGCAGTCGCTGGTCCTACACGCCTTTGACGACGTTCTACGGTACCGAAGATCCGCGAGAGGCGTTGGAGCGCCATTTTGAAGATCTCGGGCGCAGGCCGTTTCTGGTTGGCGAAGAGGGGGTTCGGCAATCCCTCGCGGGGGGCCAGAAGAAGTCGGCGCTGGCCGTTCTGGGCCCGGACGGCGCGCCGGTACTGCGCCTGCCGCAGGCGGATGATATGCTGGCCATCCCCCTGAACGGGGCGCCATCCACGCTGATCGTGAAGCCAGACAATCCCAATCTGCCCGGCATCACCGAGAATGAGGTCTGGTGTCTGCGGATGGCGCAAGCCATCGGTGTTGATGCCGCTCAGGTGACAATCCTGCAATCCACGAAGCGCACCGCGATCGGCGTTCTGCGCTATGACCGAAGGCTGGGGCGAAGTGGTCAGCTGCTGCGCGTGCATCAGGAAGATTTTGCCCAGGCCAATGGCCTGCCGCCGGGGCGGAAATACGAGCGGGGCACGCTGCGCGGTCTTGACCTGAAAACTCTCCTCGAAACCGGTCGCCACGTTAGCGCAACCGACGCCCTGGCACTCCTCGATCAGGTGATCTTCAATATCCTCGTCGCGAATACCGACGCGCATGCAAAGAACTATTCCCTGCTCCTGCCTGTGGGAGGCGGCCCGAGCCTGGCACCGCTTTATGACGTCTCGACCGTGCTCTCATGGCCGCATGTGGTTCAGTCCTATGCCCAGAATATCGCTGACAAGAAGCGCACGCCTGACATGATCGCAGGACGGCACTGGGAGGCAATCGCGCGCGAGATCGGCTATCGGCCCACTGATGTGAAGAACCGAGTGCAGCAGCTCGTCGATGCGTTGGTGGCGCATAGGGTAAAGATCACGGCCGAGGTGACGGCTCTGCCCAACGCCAGCGGCGGATATGTTGCGCAGACCGCGCAAGCTGTCGAGGAGAACGCACTGCGTATGGCGGGGAGGTTGTAGATGGCGGTCAGGGCGATACACAAATGGGCGTTCAAGCCGGGGATGCGTGCGGGTGCCTATAGTTGGAAATCCTCGGCCAAGGCAATCGAGCGCCTGAAATCGGCCAGTGCAGAGATCCGCACTGTCGCGCGGACCGATCCGACAAGGGCGGCTGAGGGCGTAATCGCGCTCGCCCAGCGCATATGGCCTGCCTTCGAGCATATCGATACCTCGTCCGGCGCACTCGGTAATGCCGTGAACCGCACGCTCGAGGAATTGCTGCCGATCCTGATTGACGCCCCTGCCAATGAGAAGACCCGCGCGAAATGGCTCGAGCAACTGCGCGAGGCGATTGCTGATGACGGTGTTGATTATCTGGCACCACTTGCCGATCGTTTCGGTGAAATCGCTGCTTTCCCCGCGCTGATGAATCTGCATGCCGACCGCGACCTCGATCTGATCTGGTCGGCCTGGTCTGATCACACGCGTTACGCTCATGTCACGTCAGCCACCCTGACTCTTTCCTGCCTGCTGGAGGCTGGGCGCCATGATGAATTGCAGGCGCTTCTGGCGCTGAAAAAAACGCTACTCTGGTTCCACGCAAAGTTCGGTGCGGAATCGCTGCTCAGGCAAGGGCGCGAAGAGGAGGCCCTCGCGTTCGCCGAGTCCTTGCTGAAAGACGACCGGCGGCAATGGGGGCACCACGAGATCGCTCGGTTCTGCGAGCGCATACTTGTCCGTCAGGGACGCGAGGAAGAGGCCTATCGCCGCTTCGGTCTGCCCTCGGCCGCTGGCAAGACCTATCTTGCGATGTGGCGCGATCTCGTGAAGCGCTATCCGGAACTGGACGCACGACGAATCCTCAACGACCTCATCGAGAGCCACGGGTCCATGGGCAAGTGGTTCGCAGCGGCCAAGACCGCGAAATACTTCGACATCGCACTTGATTGCGCCGCGCACCGTGACGCGGCACCCGCAACGCTGATCCGCGCCGCACGGGATTTTGCCATCAAGGAGCCAGCCTTTGCCGCGCAGGTTGGCCTGCATGCCATCGCGCATCTGCTGGCCGGACGCGGGTATGAGCCAAGCCCTTTCGACATCGATGAGGCCGTCGGTCATGTTATGGCGGCCAGCGCGCGGACCGGGCAAGAGGAGCAGGCGCAACGAGAACTGGAGAGGCTGGCGACCAATGTGTCTGCGGATCCTCAGATGTTGGCGCGTCTGCAGGCCAGGATCGCGAAAATCAGGTAAGGCCTCCGACAGGTATGGCTCCGAAAGAAGATGCCGGCGGTTCCGAAAGCGGGTGTCAGCTGTCGTTGGTGGATGACGCATGCGTCGATGACGAGTAAAGTCCGCTGATGACCTTCGCCTTCTATGATCTCGAAACCACCGGCATATCGCCCGCGTTCGATCAGCCTCTGCAATTCGCGGCCATTCTCACGGATGACGATTTCAGGGAGATCGAGCGGGTCAATCTGCGCTGCCGCATCGCGCCGCACATTATTCCGTCGCCGTGGGCGCTTGTGGTGACTGGCGTGCGCCCGGCGCAGCTGCTGGATCCGGCCCTGCCAACACTCTTCGAGTTTACACAAGAGATCGGCGCGCTGATCGAGCGATGGTCGCCAGCAATCTGGACCGGGTTCAACAGCATCCGCTTCGATGAGGAAATGCTGCGCCAGGCTTTCTATCAGAACCTGCAACCAGACGTCTTTGCCACGCAGTTCAACGGCAACACACGCTTCGATATGCTGACGGCGCTCTGTGCCGTCTGGTATCGCCAGCCCGATCTGTTCGACTGGCCGGTCGACGCTGATGGCCGGGTGCGTTTCAAGCTGGACCGCATCGCACCGCTGAATGGCTTTGCCGCGCACAATGCGCATGACGCGCTTGGCGATGTCGAGGCGACCATCCACATCGCCCGGCAGATCGCCCAGCGCGGCCCGGCACTCTGGACAGAATTGCTGGCCAACCGCGACAAGGCGCATGTCCGAGCCAGCCTCGAGACCTTTCAGCCCATGGCGCTTGTCGAGCGCTACGGTGGAGGCCTGCCGCGCGCAACGACCGGCTGCTTCTGCGGCACCTCGGCCAGCAACCCGAACCAGGCGGCGTTTTTCGATCTGGATGCAGCGGATCCGGCCGACTGGCTCAACTCTGGCGACGCCGAGCTATTCGACGCCGTCGACGCCACCCCCAAACTCATCCGGTCATTCTCGATCAACAAGTCGCCCGCCCTGCTTTCCATGCCGGCGCCCAGCGCGCTTCAGACCCAGCGGGCGGATGTGATAGCCAATGTGCCCGCGTTCCGGGCGCGGGTTGCGCAGGCTCTGGCCGCGCGCTTCCCCGAGGATCCGGCGGCACTCACCCCTCCCGTCGAGAAACAGATCTATGGCGGCTTTTACAGCCACGCCGACAAGGCGCTGCTCAAAGAGTTCCAGCGCGCGGACTGGCCCCAGCGCCAGGAGATCGTTGCCAGCATTTCAGACCCGCGACTACGTCAACTCGGCCGACGTTTGGTGGCGTTTCATGCGCCCGAGCTGCTCTCGGCTGACGAACGCGTGCAGTATCAAGCCTGGCTGCGTGAAAAATGGGCCGCGCCCAATGTGCCAGGCACCGAGTGGATGACACTCATGAAAGCCCGGCTTGCGTTGGATGAACTGCGTGCTGACGCCAAGCAGGATGATCGATCAAGGCTCTGTGAAATCGAAGCGTACCTGCACAGATTTGACCATTTTGCAGATTGATAGCTTTTCCGATGATCGCTCATGCCTGGCGGCGGGCTTTTCGCTCGGATAAAATTATTAGAAAGCCACGAAACTTGAACCTGTAATCTCCAGGTTATGCGTCGTGTCGAACAGACCATGAATATTTGCGGCGGCTTGCCCATTACTTCGAGATTTCCGGCCCTTGGTGGCCTCTGCATGCGGTGCACCATGCGCAGGATTGCGCAGAAACTGGCAGACTTTGGCCCCTTGCTTGCTTCTGCGTGGGGGCGGGTTGATGCTCGCGGTAGCAGTGGCATCATTTCCGGCGCCCTGGTTTGACAAAGGCAACACCCTTGATCGAACGCTCATATCCAATTTGGCCTAAATGGTTCCTGACCGCGTCACGCAAAGCGTCCTTTGTAAAGAAGGGGCGTAGCGCTTCAAGGTCGAGCGTCTCGCGATCAATGACAACAGAAGACACCCGAGAGGTCGCAGCATCGTCACTTACTTCGCGACGCTGCTGCTCAGGTTGAGGCTCAAGCTCGAATGACGACTCATGCAAGAAGCCTGGATCAAAGTCAGGGCACCACGACTGATGCTCTTTGCCCGGGAGAGCACCGCAATCGCAGCACCGGGGAGGAAAAAAGGATACCACGGCCGCTCCTCATAATTTGACTTACCGTTCGTCTCGTTGGCGCCATTATCACGATCAAACCGGGTGAAGTCCATCAGTGCAGCGTGACGGGGCGGTCCGTTGGCAATGTGTCCAATGCTTGCGCGCGCGCCTTCTTACAAGATTGGATTACCGCGTTGATTTCGGTCTCCGCGATGCGGGTCATCTGCTGGAAGTGCCGGATGGTCTCGGTCATGGCATCCACACTCGCCTGGTCGTCAGCGAGTTGCTCTGTACCGGCAAAAATCGAGCGCATCTCGCCAAGAATACCGACCGCCTTGTGGGCATTCTCGGGCAAATCCAGCTCCTCTGTGTCCCCGAACAGCCCGTCAACAAAACCTTCGATTTCCTCCCGTCTCACCCGGGAAAACCTGTTCAGGTATTCCAAACTCGCGGGAGCCGTTGCGATCCGGCCAAGCTTGAACGGGTCAGTGCGCTTCTGGTGTGAACTCAGCGTGTTCCATAAGCCTTGGATCAGAACCCCAAAGAACTCGTCTGCTTCAGACTTGCTTTCGAACGTCGGCAGATCGTTGTTCCAGATGCGCTGGACCTCCTGCATTGGGGAAGCGGCAATATCCGGCGTCGCGATGTTGCCCATGAACCGAGCTCTGACCTGATGGTAGGGGATTGGACAGGAATACTGCACGAGCAGCGCCTTTACCGACGATGCGCCGCTGCCCTTGTTCTTTGGCTTTTTGCTCATGCTCGTATCTCCACCAAGTTGTGGCCCGCGTATGAATGACGCGCGCCGCAGGATCTCATTACTTTACCTCATCACCCCACATACGCCCAGAAACCCGATTTTCTGCCATGTTGGCTCTTCAGCCTTGCCACATAGGTCTCGTGCGTCTCGAACGCACCGAAGTCCTCGATCCGGGGTGCCAGTTCGGCGCAGGTCGCCAGGTGACGTGCCGCGTGGCGATAGCGCTTGGAGCGTCCCTTGCTCACCGCAAAATCGATCATCGCGCGCAGCACAAGCGTCGCTGCCAGCGGTTGGTTTTCGACCAGCGCATCCGCGGCCGGGGTCAGATATTCAAAACGGTTGCCATCGATCTCGCTGTGGCGGTTGATCAGCAACTCAGCGGCACGGTCCGGCGACTGCCAATCAAGGAAGAACTGCAGCGCCGCCAGCAGCTCGGGATCAGCCATGGCAATCTCGACTGCCTTATCTTCCGCCTCTATATCATCGAAATCAGGCAGTTTACGCAGATACGCGCGTAGGTAGTCCGCCCACAGATCGCGTTCAAAACATGCCCAGCGAAACGCCTGTGCCTCGTCTTTGCAACCCATGGCCTCCAGAACATCGATCCGCGCGTCCTGCCAGTCCATGCGGTCCCAGTCGTCTTCGTCGACATCTGCGGCATCGAGAAAATCCAGCGCCTCGGCGGCTCGGCCGGCAACAACCAATTGACGCGCAATGAGAATCGCATTCTCTGGAAGCGTGCGCGTCCACGGCTCGAACTGCGCGATGAACGCATCGACATCCCCCTGCGCATCGGCCAGCTCGAGCAGAGCGCTTTTGGCTATGCGCTGTTTTCGACGCTCCGCTATGCTTTGCATGTATTCGGCGGTGTTCTGCCGCAGGATCACATCTGTCGAGAGATCGGTTGCATTCGATGTTTCCAGAAACGCCTCCAACTTTTGACGCAGGCGTTCCAGGCCATTGGCCCCGAGGGCCGGGGTCAGCGTGGAAATGAGCTTGTCGAACTGGCCGTACATGTTCTCACAAAGGGCGTCGAACGTCGTATCGATCAGCATCTCAGCGCTCGGATTTGCCGCGGCCACCAGCGGGCCGAGGTCCGCGCAGGCTTCATGAAAGACCTCGATCACTTCGTCATCACCGCTCTGACAACGCTCGATGACCGGGTTTGCGAGGCCCATGAAACGCCACATCAGGATCAAGGCTTGTTCCGGGTCACTTGATCCAACCTGTTCGACAATGCCGCGACGCTGGGTCTGAAGTTCGTCGATGAAGGCTTTTCTCTTCTTCCAGTTGATGGCGCTCTTGGCATTGGCGATGCTGGTCAGCCGCTTGGCGATCGCTCGCCCGGCCTCCTTCGGGCTCTGTGCGCCCGCCAGTTCAAGGCGCAGCTTGCGCTTGGCCGCCGCATTCCCGTTGCTGACCTCGATAAGCAGTTGCGCCAGGCGCTCGGTACCCAGCGCTTCCAGGTTCTTTGCGTTCAGGGTGGTTTTCGACGCCATGAGAATTCCGTTGCTTTTTGACGGTTGTAGCAGCGTCCTCGAAAAGCCGGAACCTGCGTTTTGATTCGCTGGAACAATCTCTGTCCCGCACCGGCGCGCAGCACGATCCCCCCAGAACTGCGCACCTTTTCCTATTCATGCGCAATATCAATGTGTTCGTTGACTGTCTTGGCGTCTTCCGCACTGTGAAGCGGAAAGAAACGGAAGGCTGCCCACCATGCCCAAACTCACCAAGCGCATCGTCGATGCTGCGGAAAAACAAGCCAACGAATACTTCGTATGGGACAGCGAGATCCCTGGCTTCGGATTGCGGGTCCTGTCAAGCGGACGCAAGGGCTACGTGGTCCAGTATCGCGCCGGACGTCGCTCGCGGCGGATCAGCCTCGGGCCCAGCACGGTGCTGACCTGCGAGCAGGCGCGCAGCCGCGCCATGGCGATCGTGTCCGCCGCGCGTAATGGGGAGGACCCCCCCGCTGAGCGTGACGCCAGTCGCAAGGCAATCACGGTCAAGGAACTGGCTGAACGGTTCGACAAGGAGCACATCGCGATCCGCGTGAAGGCGAGCGCGGCCAAGGAGTATCGTCCGAACCTCGAACGCTTCATCCTGCCAGCGCTCGGGCCACTCACGGTTACTGGCATCACCCGGGCGGATGTGGCGAAGTTCCATCACGACCTCCGCCACATCCCCTATCAGGCGAACCGCTGCCTTGAGGTGGTTTCCAAGATGTTCGTGCTGACCGAAATGTGGGGGCTGCGGCCGGATGGGACGAACCCGCGCAAGCACATCCGGAAATACCCCGAGGAGAAGCGCGAACGCTTCCTCAGCGCGGCCGAACTGCGCCGGATCGGTNCGCAAGCACATCCGGAAATACCCCGAGGAGAAGCGCGAACGCTTCCTCAGCGCGGCCGAACTGCGCCGGATCGGTGAGGTCCTGCGTGAGATGGAGGCCGAAGGGATCGAACTGCCGTCGGCCATCCTCGCCGCGCGCCTGCTCATCCTGACTGGCTGCCGGTTGAATGAGATCATGACGCTGCAGTGGGCGCATGTCGACTTTGCGAACAGTGTCCTGCGCCTGCCGGACTCCAAGTCGGGCCCGAAGGTTGTGCATCTGGGCCAGCCCGCCGTCGAACTGCTCCGCGACGCCCAGCGCATCGACGGGAACCCATGGGTCATCACCGGCACCCTGCCGGGCAAGCGCCTGAGCGATCTCCAGCCCTTCTGGCAACGCGTCCGTGCCCGCGCCGGCGTCAAGGACGTCCGCATCCACGACCTGCGCCACACCTTCGCGTCGACAGCTGTCGCCTCGGGACAGGGTCTGCCGATGATCGGCAAGCTTCTCGGACACACGCAGGTGCAGACCACGGCGCGCTACGCACACCTCGCCGCCGAGCCCGTGCGGACCGCAGCGGATGCGGTGGCGCAGAACCTGCGGCAATCCTTGGGATGATCATGTAAGAGCAAGAGGCTTTTAGCTGATATCACCTCGTCAGTCCTGACTTCGACCGGTGTGCAGAGCGCTGCAACGGTAACTTCCTCCTCCGGCGCATCGGTCTGCGATGGGCTGGGTGGTTGCTCCGTGGATGACCAAACTGTCATTATGGTCACGTCTGAGAAAATCGAGCTATGCGTGAATCTGGGTGACGGGTTTTGAGAAGGCGGCGTATCGTGGCGGGTGTCAAAGCCTGCCAGAACTTCCAGAAGGAACGATACGCCATGGAGAACGATACCGACATCATCGCCCTGCGTCAGCCGGAAACTGTTGACGATCCGCTGACCGAGATTGCCCGTGACGGGGCGCGCCGGATGCTGGCCGCCGCGCTCCGCGCTGAAGCCGACACCTTCGTCGCGCAACATGCCGAAAGCGTCCTGCCGGATGGCCGGCAGCGGGTTGTGCGGCATGGGCACGGGCCAGAACGGTCCATCCAGACCGGGATCGGCGCACTCGACGTGCGTCGCCCGAAGGTGCGTGATCGCGCCGCTGACGTGGCGGATGAGAAAAAGATCCGGTTCACCTCGGCAATCCTGCCGAAATGGGCACGGCGCTCGAAAAGCCTCGATGCCTTGCTGCCGGTGCTCTACCTGCGCGGCCTATCGATGGGCGATTTTCAGGAGGCGCTTTCTGCGCTTCTGGGTGCGGACGCCCCGAACCTGTCGCCCGGTGTGATTTCGCGGCTGACCGGGGAGTGGCAGCAGGAGTATGACCACTGGCAGCGCCGCGATCTCTCGGCGCGGCGCTACGTCTACATGTGGGCCGACGGCGTCTACCTCCAGGCCCGCATGGAGCCGCAGGCTGAGTGCATGCTGGT
The DNA here is from genome assembly GCF_037083785.1 of Roseovarius sp. D22-M7. Lineage (NCBI taxonomy): Bacteria > Pseudomonadati > Pseudomonadota > Alphaproteobacteria > Rhodobacterales > Roseobacteraceae > Roseovarius > Roseovarius sp. D22-M7. The sequence continues at coordinate 5,365 of NZ_JBAPKY010000049.1, read as the reverse complement.
CATTCTCGGGGCCACGCCCGAGGGCAAGAAGGAGCTCGTCGGCTTCCAGGTGGGCGTTCGCGAGAGCGCGCAGAGCTGGCGCGAACTGTTGGTCGACATCAAGGCTCGCGGCCTCAAGGTACCGCCCGAGATCGCCGTCGGTGACGGCGCGATGGGGTTTTGGAAGGCCCTCGACGAGGTCTTCCCAGGCACGCGTCATCAGCGGTGTTGGGGTGAAGGGCGTCTCGGGATTGGTCCGGTGGACCAATCCAGCCCTGAACGGGCGGAGCCCCGTCGAACAAGATCGCCAATGTCCTGAACAAGTTCCCGAAGTCCATGCAACCGACGGTAAAGGCCGATCTGCGCGAGATCTGGCATGCCGATACCCGCGCCGCGGCGGAAGCCGCCATGAACACCTTCGCCAAGAAATACGGTGCCAAGTATGAGAAGGCAGTCACCTGCCTGACCAAGGACCGCGACGCGTTGCTCGCGTTCTACGATTTCCCGGCCGACCACTGGGATCACCTGCGCACAGGCAACCCGATCGAAAGCGTGTTCTCCACCGTCCGGCACCGGACCGTGCGGACCAAGGGGGCGCTGTCGCAGAAAACAGCGAAGCTGATGGTATTCAAGCTGGTTCAGGCCGCCGGGAAGACATGGCGGCGCCTGAAGGGTGCGAACCAGTTGCCTTTGGTCATAGAAGGGGTCACATTCACCGACGGTGTCGCCGCAAACGACACCGAAAACCGCGCCGCTTGATCAGGCCGCGTCACCCAAAATCGCGCATAGCTCGAGAAAATCTAGTGTTGGCCACCTGACACAAGATTCCCAGCGACGGCCTGATGTGCCATATTCGGTGCATGAGACGCTCCGACATCTACCTTTACCTTGGCCCCGCCGACCGTGCTGAGCTTCAAGCTCTGATCACCAACCGCAATACGCCGCGCAAGCTCGCTTGGCGGGCCGACATCGTGCTGGCGACGGCGGACGGTCAGGGCACCTTCGCAATCATGCGACGGACTGGCATGTCGAAGCCGACGGTCTGGCGATGGCAGCAGCGGTATCTCGAGGAGGGTGTGGCCGGTCTCAAGCGCGACAAGATGCGGCCCTCGCGGGTGCCGCCGCTGCCCATGAAAACAAGCCTGAAGGTGATCGCCAAGACCGTGCAGGAAACCCCGCTTAATGCCACGCACTGGAGCCGCGCCCTGATGGCCGAAGCCATGGGCATCTCGCCGTCGAGCGTGGGGCGTATCTGGGCGGAAGCTGGCTTGAAGCCGCATCTCACAAAGGGGTTCAAGGTCTCGAACGACCCGCTGTTCGAGGAGAAGGTCACCGATATCGTGGGCCTTTACCTCGACCCGCCGGACCGAGCCGTGGTGCTCTGCGTTGACGAGAAATCCCAGATCCAGGCGCTCGACCGGACCCAACCGGGGTTACCGTTGAAGAAGGGCCGCACGGCCACGATGACCCATGATTACAAGCGCCACGGCACGACCAAGCTCTTCGCCGCGCTCGATGTGAAATCGGACGTGGTCATCAGTGACTGTATGCCCCGGCACCGGGCCAAGGAGTTCCTGAAGTTCCTGCGCCGCATCGTCCGCGCCGTCTTGAAACCGCGTGACATCCATCTCGTGCTCGATAACTACGCCACCCACAAAACGCCCGAGGTGAAAGCCTCGGCTGGACAAGCACCCGCGCTTCAAGCTGCATTTCACGCCCACAAGCGCATCATGGCTGAACCTGGTCGAGCGCTTCTTTGCCGAGATCACGTCAAAGCGCATCCGGCGCGGCAGCTACACCAGCGTCGATGATCTGCAAGCCGCGATCTATGGCTATCTCGCGCAGCACAACGAGACACCCAAGCCCTTCACATGGACCAACAGCGCAGATGACATCTTGGTCCGCGAGCGCCGCGCACTCGACGCGCTGGATGAAATTCGGGGAAACAGGTAGGAAGTGTCAGACTCCGAAACGTAGATCGTTCGCCGTGGCGGTCATTCAGCATTCAGTGAAGCCTCACTCGAAAGACGGATGATGCGTGTCGGGAAGGCGAAGGACACGCCCACCTCACGGCTCAACGCCACGATATCTCCAACGAGCGCGTGGCGCGCCCTCACGAAGGCGCCATGGTCGTACACATAGAAATAGCCCCAAAGCTCTATATCGACCGAGGAGGCAGAGAACCCGGTCATGCCGATCCAACCGCTCGTCTCGTCGGCATCTGGCTGCGCGTGATAAACGTCCGACAGGCGTTCCACGAATGCGTCGAGACGATCGCGCGGAGTGTCGTGTGTTACCCCGATCTGAAGGAGAAGCTTACGCTTGCGCCTGCGGCCCCAATTAAAGATGCCCCTGTCGGTCAGCTGTGCGTTCGGCAGAACGAGCAGTGCATCGTCGAAGGTGCGCATGCGCGTGGAGCGTGGTCCGACCAGTTCCACCGTCGCCATGCCGTGATCGGTTTCGATGAGATCACCCTGGCGAAACGGTCTGTCTGCCATCAGGATTGCGCCCGAAAGAAGGTTCGAGACGGTTTCGCGCGCAGCGAAGGCGAGCGCAATTCCGCCGACGCCAAGACCGGTGAGCACGCCCTCGTAGGGAAGCCCAAGAATTTCCGCCAGCGACACGATGACGCCAATAATGATCAGGATCTGGAAAAGTCCCGTGGTAAGAGTGACCGCGATCTGATCGACGTAACTGGGGGTTTCCTCGGCGCGATCGCCAAAATAGCCTCCGATCAGCCCGACTGTGCGGAACAGCACCAAAGCGATGGCGACTGTGGTGAAAAACGTGATCGCCAGGCTCGCGTCTTCCAGTGCGGTCTGTGCGAGGCCCAGCCAGCCAAAGGCGAAGACCGCCGCGATGCCCGCCGCCGCCGCCCTCAGCGGCCAGTCCAGCCGGTGGATCGCGTCGGGGTCGACGTTCAGGCCGAGTCGGCGGTTGATCCCGGCGAGCAGGCCGGTGACACCCCGTCCGACAGCCCAGCCGAAGGTGATCGCGCCCAGACCGGCGACGGCGAGCAGGATCCACTGCCATGCTTCAAGCAGACCGTAGCGGCGCATGAGCGCCGGCGCTTGCTCCCGGACCGCTTCGCGCAGACGAAAGAAGTCGGTGAGCGGTGCACCGTCGGAGACCCCCTCGGCCACCTCGAGGTCCTGCATCGCGGTGAACAGGTTCGGCACGTTGCGCATGGTATCGGCGGTAAATTGCCAGGGACCCGGCTCGCCGTCCGCCGAGGTCGACCGCGCGATCACCAGCGCCCCGTCCGGGTGGCGGTAATGGACGTAGGGCGATGTCCGATCGGGATCGTTGGGGATCTCCTGCCAGATCAGGTATCCTGAGCGGTGGAGGACCCGCCTGAGATAGTCGGCCAGAACCGGCGCCTGGATTTCGTGGAGTTGTGTGGGAAGGTAGGAGAGATCCAGAGCGGCGAGCGCCTGAGCCCGGCCGGGCCCGTCCCAGTCACGGGTACCGAGTTTGAAGCGGCGGAGCACGCCGCGCGGGCTGTCGGCGCGTGCAGCCATGGCCTCTTCGACCGAGGAATGGCCGAGCGCCTCCAGCAGGCGCGCCATGTCCTCCTCGAGCTTGTCGAGGCTGGGAACCTTGATGCGCCAGCCCGCGCTGTCTCGGATGAAACGCAGGGCAAAGGTGGCCGAAGTCCCGACCGGTCCCATGTCGAATGACGCGGTGTCGCCGGCAACCTCGCCGGGCACGTCGCGGAGCCGCAACGTGGACAGGTCGATCAACTGCCACAGGAGGCGCCGTCGCAACCGCTCCTCACGGCTGCCCGTGGAACCGCCCTCGAAGGTCGTGAGACGCTCGACCTCGGTCATCACGCCGGCTTCGCCCTCATAAGAGATCTGGTTGCCTATGGAGAGCAGCGTTCGCAGCGCCTCGCGCGGCGTGTCCGTTCGGGTAAAACGGGCGCCGCTGGATTGGCTTGAGATCAGACGCTCGCCGTTCCAGTATTCCCCGCTTTCGTAGCGACCCGTGAAGACGTTTCCATCCGGATCAAGGGCGAAGACGAAATTGCCTGATGCGCCTCTCTGTTCCCATCGCCCGACGAGTTGTGCGCCCTCGGCACGGCCTGTAACGCGCCCCCCGCCGGGTTCGTAAGTTCCGCGCACCCGCTCGCCATCGGCCTCCAGCGTAAGGATCGCCGCGCCATCCCGCCAGTATGTCTGCCATTTTCCAACCCAGCGTTCCTGCGCAAGCGCTTCCAGAGGCAGGAGAAACATGACCAGTATCAGCGCCACCAGTCGGACCCGGAGCCCGGCAGCGACAGCCGTATGGCCGGCGCGCACCGATCCGGGGGGGCGCCGGGCGTTTATCATGTCGCAGGTGGTCATTCACGGGTCCGTTTCCGCTACGCAGGTCATGTTCGGGAGCTGAAAAGTGAAAAAAAACCAAGCGGAGCATCCAGCCATGGAGCGTCACATACCCAGTCGGTCTGGTGCGGTCCAATTACAAAATAGGCCGGTGTGATGCGCTTTGCTTATGGTGCAATGAACGGCCAGTTTCGGGACGCGTCCACGTGGTTAGCAGGGGACTTGGGGGGATGTGTGGCAGTCGGGGCACGCGCGCTGCCATGCCCCGACCTATCAACAACGCCGCATGATGACGGAACGCCGCCGGCTGCTGTCATGACGCTCTATCGGGCCCTTGCCGGGCGTGCCATGGGCGCACTGATCCGAGGCGGGGTCGCGACGCGGGGCATCGGGCGAGACGCCATTCCGATGCGCGGTGTCGGGCGGGGGGCCATGCCGACCGGCGGCACCGGCCGCGCGGGCGCGGTTCCGATGGGCGGAACGACCCCTTCCGGCCTCTGGGGCCGATCCGGTCGCCCGTATCCATAATAATAGTAATCGTTCCAGTAGAGGGAATCGTCATAACGGTAGTAGGCACCGCCCCCCACGCCGTCACAGGCGGCAACTCCGATCCCGGCAAGGGTGAGTACGGCGGCACGTCCGGTGTTACACAACATCCTGAACATTCGGGGTCCTCCTCGCATCAACGGATGGCACGAAACGACGCGAACACACGGTTCAGCACGTCGGCAAAGGCCGGATCCACTCCGGCTTCCAGAACGGCGGCTGCGATGGCAACACGGTCGCCGGGCAAATCGATCGCGGCAACGGTGAAGTTCACCTCTCGACCGTCGCGCCGGCCGTTTCCGGCAAACACCTCGGCGGGGCGACCACCGATCCGGCGTTTGACCGGGGCGGTCGCCGTGGCGTGAAGCGCGAGGAAACGCTTCAGGTTCCGCAGATATTCGCGGGCCGCAGCCAGATCATTGTAAGCGCCAGCTGGGCCCCACGGGCTTTTCAGCTTGACGTCTGGAAGTTCCAAGGGAGGAGTTCGTCGATCCGGTTTTTCGGATGGCCGGCGG
>NZ_JBAPKY010000048.1:0-27509 GCF_037083785.1 Roseovarius sp. D22-M7 | reverse complement strand
TCCTCGATCCAACCGCCGCCACTGCCCGCCATAAATGGCGTGGCCGGCAGTGCCTCCCGTCTACTCCGGGAACCCGCGAAATTGATAAGACAAGGACCTCCAGATGGCCAAGGCGCCCTTTGCGATCAGATAACTCGATCGCGCTGATCAAGCGTGAATGCCGGACACTAAACCTAAAACGCCCCATTACGGAAGATTACGAAAAAGCGCGGTGGCCGCCAGCCCCGGCCGCGCGCGGAACTACGACAAGGCCTCTGCGCGCGGCCTCCTACACCAACCGGTGGGACACTACGCGGTTTGACATAATAGATAAATGTTGATGGTCATGGGTCAGCACGAGTAACCGCACAGCTACCAAGTGTTGAAACACCGACCCCTGCCCGGCACCCCGCCCGGCAAGGGTTTTTCATTGTCGACAGGCGTGGTGCGGGTGGCGCGTTTCAGGCGGCCAGTCCACGCCCGCGCAGCAAGGCCTCCACCCCCGGAAGCCGCCCGCGGAACCCCTCGTACAGCGTGACCGGATCATAGGCGCCACCGCGCGACAGGATGTGACGCTCCAACGCGCGCGCCCGGTCCGCGTCGAACGGCCCGGCACCTTCATTGAAACTGGCGAAGGCGTCGGCATCCATGACTTCAGACCACATGTAGCTGTAGTAGCCGCTGGAATAGCCGTCGCCCGCGAAGACATGCGCGAAATGCGGGGCGGCATGTCGCATCGCGATGGCATGCGGCATGCCGAGGTCTTCCAGCACGGCCTGCTGCGCGGCCAGCAGATCGTCGGGCGGCGCACCCTCGTGAAAGGACAGATCGACCAGCGCCGAGGCGAGGTATTCCACCGTCTGGAACCCCATGTCATGCGTCGTCGCCTTCAACAGACGCTCCAGCATGTCGCGCGGCATCGCCTCGCCGGTTTCGACATGGGTGGCGTAGCGTTCCAGCACCTCGGGCACTTCCAGCCAATGCTCGAACAACTGGCTGGGCAGTTCCACGAAATCGCGCGCCACCGAGGTCCCCGACAGCGACTCGTAAGTCACATCCGACAGAAGATGGTGCAGCGCGTGCCCGAATTCGTGAAAGAGCGTGCGCGCGTCGTCATAGCTCAGCAGCGCCGGATCGCCCTTCGCGAAATTGCACACGTTGATCACCACGGGGCCCTGCACCTTCGGGCGCTTGGCCTGCCCGCGCATCGACGAGCACCACGCGCCCGACCGCTTCGAGGCGCGCGCGAAGTAATCGCCGATGAACACCGCGACATGGCGCCCGTTCCGCGTCACCTCCCACGCCCGGCAATCGGCGTGGTAAAGCGGGACATCCAGCGGCGTGAATTCCAGCCCGAAAAGCCGGTGAGCACAGCCAAACGCCGCCTCGATCATCCGGTCGAGCGACAGGTACGGCTTCAACGCGGCCTCGTCGAGATCGTGCTCGGCCTGCCGGCGTTTTTCCGAATAATAGCGCCAGTCCCACGGCTCCAGTTCGCCATTGACCCCGTCGGCATGCATCATCGCCGCCAGCGTTTCGGCGTCGAGTTCGGCCTGCGCGCGCGCCGGCGCCCACACGGACATCAACAGGTCGCGCACGGCCTCCGGCGTCCTCGCCATCTCGGTTTCCAGCTTGTAGGCGGCGAAACTGTCATATCCCAGCAGGGCCGCACGCTCGGCTCGCAGCGCCAGGACCTCCTCGGCAAGGCGTCGGTTGTCGGTCTCGCCGCCCGTCGCGCCGCGCGCGGCCCAGGCCTGATAGGCCGTCTTGCGCAGGTCCCGCCGTGCGGAGAATTGCAGGAACGGCACGATCAGCGAGCGCGACAGCGTGATCACCGGCGCGTCCAGCCCCCGCTCTCGCCCTGCGGCGCGGGCGGTGTCCACCACGAAATCCGGCAGCCCGTCGAGATCATCCTCGCCCAGTTCCATGTGCCAGCCCGCCTCATCGGCCAGCAGGTTCTGCGTGAAGGCGGTGCCAAGCTCGGCCAGCCGCGCCATGATCGCGCGCATCCGGGCCTCCTCCTCGCCGGTCAGCGCGGCCCCCGCGCGGCGAAACGCGCGGTGCGTCAGCATCAACAGCCGGTCCTCTTCCGCGCTCAGCCCCAGATCGGCGCGCGCCTGCCACAGCTCCTCGACCCGCGCAAAAAGCGCCTTGTTGCCGTAAAGTTCGGACGAATAGGCAGCCAGTTTCGGCCCGAAATCGCGCTGCAATGCCTGCCGCTGAGGGGTGCTGTCGGCGCCGGCCAGCGTGAAGAAGACCGATAGCACCTTGTCGAGGGCCGAACCGGAGGATTCCAGCGCCTCGATCGTGTTGGCGAATGTCGCGGGGTCCGGGTTGTCGGCGATCGCCGCGACCTCGGCCCGCGCCTCGCCCAGCGCGGTCTCGAAAGCGGGCGCGAAGTCATCGTCACGAATCCTGTCGAACAGGGCGAGGGCGAACGGCGTCTGCCAGTCAGCCAGCAAGGGGTTGGTCATCTTTCTCTCCTTTGTCGCCGCAGATCGGGCAATCGGCCCGGCGCTGCAGGCCGATCTTCCGGCTCTCGCCGTAAAGCGCGTCATAGATCAGCATCTCACCGCGCAGGGCTCTCCCCGCCCCGGTGATCAGTTTCACCGCCTCGACGGCCATCATCGCCCCGACCACGCCGGGCAACGGCCCAAGCACCCCGGCCTCGGCGCAGGTGGGCGCCAGCCCCGGCGCCGGCGCCTCGGGAAAGAGGCACTCGTAGCAGGGCGTGCCGCGCGCGGGATCGAAGACGCTCAGCTGCCCCTCCCATTGCGACAGAGCGCCGGAAACCAGCGGCTTGCCCTGGGCTGCGGCGGTGGCGTTGCTGAGGTACCGCGTGTCGAAATTGTCGGTGCCGTCGAGGATCAGATCGTAATCGGCGAAGAGATCGGCGGCGATCCCGGGCGTCAGACGCCGGCGGTAGGGCCGCATCACGACATGCGGGTTCTGCGCCAGCACCCGCTGCGCGGCGGAGTGCGCCTTGGACAGGCCGATCCCCGCATCGTCATGGATCACCTGCCGTTGCAGGTTGGAATTCTCGACCGTGTCATCGTCGATTACCCCGATGGTGCCCACCCCGACGGCCCCGAGGTAGAGGATCGCGGGCGAGCCGAGCCCGCCTGCCCCGATGACCAGCACCCGCGCCTGCTTCAGCGCCTTCTGCCCCGGCCCGCCGATCTCGCGCAGCACGATGTGACGCGCGTAACGTTCCAGTTCCGCCGCCCCGAAAAGCGGCGTTTCCTCGTGCTTTGCGGCCTCGTGCGCCGCCGCGGCCTCGCGGGTGCCGGCGCGCCTGCGCAAGGCGCCGAGCCCCGCGCGGTAGGCCAGCACGATCGCCGCGGCCCCGCCGATCATCAGCCACAGCGCCGCGCGCTCGCCCGTGGCGGCGCGGATCGGATGCCCGAAGGGCAGCACCAGATGCGCCAGCGTCACCGCAGCCCAGAGTCCCGCGATCATCGCCCATCGCAGGCGCCGCGGGGTGCCCATGGCCGCCCCCACGCCCCAGATCGCCGCCGCCATGATCAGCACCAGCAGCATCAGACGGCCCCGGTCGAGCCGAAACCGCCCGTCCCGCGCGCCGTCGCGTCGAGGTCAGCCACGATCTCGAACAGTGCCCGCACGACCGGCGCGACCACCATCTGCGCGATGCGCGCGCCATGCACGATCTCGAACGGCTCCGCCCCGGCATTCATCACGATCACGCCAAGGGGACCGCGATAATCGCTGTCGATCGTGCCGGGGCTGTTCGGCAGGGTGATCCCGTGGCGCAGCGCCAGTCCAGAGCGCGGGCGAAGTTGCACCTCGTAACCTTCGGGCACGGCGAGCCGCAGCCCGGTGGGCACCAGCACACGCGCGCCGGGCGCCAGCACCACCGCGCGACGGTCGGGGAAGTTGGCGCGCAGATCGGCCCCGGCCGCCCCCGCCGTCGCATAGGCGGGCAGCCCAAGGGCGCGATCCGCCTCCTCGATCCATTGCACCGCGACAGTCACCATGCGCCACCTTCATCTTTCCAGAAATACTCGAAAATTCTCAGGCCAGCACCCGTGCGATCCGGTCGGCCAGCTGGCGCGCCACGTCGGCCTTGCCCATGCGCGGCCAGGTCTCGGCCCCGTCCTCGGTGATCAGCGTCACCGCGTTCTCGGTGCCGCCCATGATGCCGGTCGCGTGGCTCACATCGTTGGCGAGGATCCAGTCGCAGCCCTTGCGCGCGCGTTTCGCGGTGGCATGCCCGACCACGTCATGGGTTTCGGCGGCAAATCCGACGACCAGCCCGGGCCGGTCCGCGCCGCGGCTCGACACGGTCGCGAGGATGTCGGGATTCTCGGCAAATTCCAGCGCGGGCATCCCGCCTTCGGTCTTCTTCATCTTGCGGTCGGTCGCGCTGGCGACATGCCAGTCGGCCACGGCGGCGGCGCAGATCACCACCTCGGCCGGCAGCGCGGCGTCGACTGCCGCCAGCATCTCGCGCGCGGTCTCGACGCGGACCACCTCGACCCCGTCGGGCGGCGGCACCGTGGCGGGGCCGGTCACGAACACCACCTCGGCGCCAAGGCTTGCGAGGGCGCGGGCAATGGCCGTGCCCTGCGCGCCGGACGAGCGGTTGGCGATGTAGCGCACCGGGTCGATGGGCTCATGCGTCGGCCCCGAGGTCACGACCACCCGCCGCCCCTGCAGCGGCCCCGACGAGAGGGCGCTCTCGATGGCCGCGATCACCTCCGGCACCTCGGCCATACGTCCCGGGCCATGTTCGCCGCAGGCCATGTCGCCGCCATTGGGGCCAACAAAGCCGATCCCATCGGCCTTCAGCATCGCGATATTGCGCTGCGTGGCCGCGTGCTGCCACATCCGGACATTCATCGCCGGGGCCACCAGCACGGCCGTGTCTGTGGCAAGCAGCAGCGTCGAGGCCAGGTCATCGGCCTGCCCCACCGCCATCTTCGCCATCAGGTCGGCGGTGCCGGGGGCCACGACGATCAGGTCGGCGGACCGGCTGAGTTCGATATGCCCCATCTCGGCCTCGTCGGTCAGGTCGAAGAGGTCGCAGAACACCTTGCGCCCGGCCAGCGCCGAGACCGACAGGGGCGTGACGAATTCCGCCCCCGCCCGCGTCAGAACGGGCGTCACCTGGGCGCCGCGCTCTCGCAGGCGCCGGATCAGGTCGAGCGTCTTGAACGCCGCGATACCACCGCCGATGATCAGAAGAATGCGTTTCGAGGCGAGCATGGACGGTCCCTACGGTTGCCCGGCAACATTAGGCCGGGTGCCGCGCCGGCACAAGGGCGCGGGACCTCACCGGAAGGCGTCGCAGGGGTCGGGACGGTCCGGGGCGGGCGCGGATATGATCGTGTCGAAGCCGCCCTCAAGCGGGCGATCCTCTTCGGTCTGACCCAAGACCCAGACGTCGAGATCGGGGGCGACGCGGGCCAGCACCGCAGGCACGCCCCAGTCGCGGCGCGCATGGCCATTGCCGGTGATCACCGCGACCGGCCCGCCGGTGTCGTTCATCGCCTCGACCACCTCTCGCGCCAGCACAGCGTCGCGCAGGCGCTGGACGTCCACCATGCCGGGCAGCATATCCTCGGGCAGCGCGTCGCAATGGGCCTCCATCTGCAGGGATTCCCGCCTCGCCTGCTGCTCGGGCGGCAGATCCTCGGTCAGCCCGTAGCGCGCGGCATCCTCGCCGAACGCCTTTGCCGGGCCGCTCTCGAACACCGTCCGCGCCGCGTCGCGCGGCACCATTGCGCCGTAAATCTCGCTCTCGGGTGCCGCGGCGAATATCGGGTAATACACCAAGAAATCGGGCCAGCCGCTATCTTCCCAGTCGAGCGCGGCTTCGAGCGCGTCGGGATCGGCACGCAAGTCGGGTGTCACGCGCTCGGCCTGATCTGGGGTCAGCATCTCGAAAACAAGGGCGGCGGGCTCCAGCCGTTCGACCTGCTCGGCCTGTTCTGCATGATGCGCGGGGTTGTCGTGGATCTCTCCCNCCGTTCGACCTGCTCGGCCTGTTCTGCATGATGCGCGGGGTTGTCGTGGATCTCTCCCAGGATCGCAACGTCTTGCGCCGCCCCGGGCAGGGCGGCGCAGACTGCAAGGGCCGTCAGAACGGGCCTGAGGGTCATGCCAGAAGGCTTTCGACCTCGCCACCATGCTTTTCGAGATGCTTGCGCATCTTCTGGAAGGCTGCCGCTTCAAGCTGGCGCACGCGCTCCTTGCTGAGGTTCAACTCCTCGCCGAGGCTTTCAAGCGTGCGGGCCCCGTCCCGAAGCTTGCGTTCGCGGACGATGAAACGCTCGCGGTCGTTGAGGTTGGACATCGCATCGGTCAGCCAGTCGCGCAGCGCCTGCAGGTCGTGATCCTTTTCGACCTCCTCGTCGCCGCGCGCCCCGGCATCCTCGATCGTGTCGATCCACTCGCGCCCCTCGTCCTCGGACGATTGCGTCGCGTTGAGCGAGAAGTCGGAGCCCGACAGCCGGCCTTCCATCATCTCGACATCGCGCAGCGGCACGCCGACTTCGTGCGCGATCATCTCGCGCAGCTGGTAGCCGTCCAGTTCCTCGCCGCGGGCCATCGCCTCACGCTCTATCCGCGCCTGTACGCGGCGCATGTTGAAGAACAGCGACTTCTGGCTCGAGGTCGAGCCGGTGCGCACCATCGACCAGTTGCGCATCACGTAATCCTGGATGCTGGCCTTGATCCACCACACCGCGTAGGTCGAGAATCGCACGCCCCGGTCGGGGTCGAACTTGTCGGCCGCCTTCATCAGTCCGAGACCTGCCTCCTGGATGAGGTCGTTCATCGGCGCGCCGTAGCGGCGGAACTTGGACGCCATCGAGATGGCCAGCCGCATATAGGCGTTGATCAAGCGGTGGAGGGCCGCCTCGTCACGCTCGTCCCGCCAGGCGTAGGCCAGTTTGAGTTCGGTTTCCGCGTCCAGCATCTCGGCCTTCATCGCCGTGCGGGACATGGTGCTTGTCTGCGGTGCATCGAGTGGCATTTTCTTCCCCTGTCATGCGTGCGGTGCGTACACACCTTACCGGATATTTGTACATGTGGTACGCGGGACAATGATGACCGGATCACAACAAGAAGAGGTCGACGGCGCATGTTGCCCCCCCTGACACTTGTCCTCGGCGGCGCCGCCTCGGGGAAATCCGCCTATGCCGAGGATCTGGTCGCCGAGACCGGGCAGGCGCGCGTCTATCTTGCCACGGCAGAGGCACATGACGCGGAAATGGTTGAGAAACTCGCGCGTCACCGTCGGCGGCGCGGCCCCGACTGGCGTACCGTCGAGGCGCCCCGCGACCTCGGCCCGGCATTGGAGGGGGCCGCACGATCGGAGGTGGTGCTGCTCGATTGTGCGACAATGTGGCTCAGCAACCATCTTCTGGCCGAAAACGACCTCGAACAGGCCGAAACGGCACTTCTGGGCGCTCTCGACCGATGTGCCGCCCCGGTGGTCATGGTGTCGAACGAGGTCGGGCTTTCTGTGGTGCCCGAGAATGCACTGGCCCGCCGGTTCCAGACCGCGCAGGGCCGCCTGAACCAGACCCTTGCGGCGCGAGCGGACGTGGTAATGCAGGTGATCGCCGGCCTGCCGCAGATCCTGAAAGGGCATTTGCCATGAGCCGTTTCTTCTGGGTGCGCCACGGCCCGACACATGCCAAATCCATGGTCGGCTGGTCCGATCTGCCCGCCGATCTGGGCGACACGGCCCGCATCGCGCGGCTTGCGGCGCATCTGCCCGGGGACGCGCTGGTCGTGTCGTCGGATCTAGATCGGGCGCGCGCCACCGCCGACGCCATCGCCGGGCGGCGCACCCGGCTGCGCGATGACCGCGATCTGCGCGAAATCCATTTCGGCGACTGGGAGTTGCAGGCCTTCGACACAATCCCCGACCAGACCCGCTTGCGCGCGTTCTGGGATCAGCCGGGCGATATCCGCGCACCCGGCGGCGAAAGCTGGCACGAGGTGTCGGGCCGCGTCACCCGCGCGGTCGAGCGGCTGTGCCGCGCGCATCCGGGGCGCGATATCGTCGCGGTGGCGCATATGGGCGCAATCCTGACGCAGGTGCAGACCGCCTTGGGGATCACCGCCTACGAGGCGTTCGCACACAAGATCGACAATTTTTCGGTGACGGAACTGCATCGCGACGGCGCGCAGTGGCACGCGCAGGCGATCAACCTGACTGTGTGATCCCGGCTGCGGCATGGCCAAGGTTTCGGGGCGCGGCAACACGACCCCCCTCGACGCGCCCGCGCGCGGCGGTCTAGATTACTGCCAAATGGATCGCCGAAGGCCCGGGGAGGCACGGACCGTGACAGCTTTGATCTTTCGGCGGTGCGCCCTCGGGCTGGTCACGATCTGGCTGGTCTCGGTCATCATCTTTCTCGGGGTCGAGGCGCTGCCCGGCGATGCCTGCACCGCGATTCTCGAGCGTGACGCGTTCGGCGAGGCGCTAGCCACCTGCCGCGAGGCGATGGGGCTGAACGAGCCCGCACTTGCGCGCTATGTCGACTGGGCCGGCGGCATCCTGCACGGCGATCTCGGGCTGTCCGCCGGCGGGCAGGAGCGGATATCGGAGCTTGTCGGCTACCGGATGCGCAACTCGTTGCTGCTGGCGGCGGGCGCACTTGGTGTCGGGATCCCGCTGTCGCTTTTGACTGGGGTGATCGCGGGGCTCTGGCGGGACCGCTGGCCCGATCTCGTGTTGTCGGTGGGCGCGATCTTCGCCATGACGATCCCCGAATTCGTCGCCGCGACCATCCTGATCCTCGTCTTCGCGATCTGGCTGGGCTGGGTGCCGGCGATCGTTCTGACCCCGGCCGATGCGCCGCCGCTGGACTTCTTTCCAGAGTTCATCCTCGCCTCGACCGTTCTCACCCTGCTGATGATCGCGCATATCATGCGGATGGTGCGCGCCTCGGTGATCGAGGTGATGGCGGGCGATTACGTGCAGATGGCGACGCTCAAGGGCGTGCCCTATTGGCGCGTGGTGCTGCGCCACGCCCTGCCCAATGCGCTGTTGCCGGCGATCAACGTGATCGCGCTGACCATCGCGTGGCTGCTGGGCGGGGTCGTGGTGGTCGAGGTGGTGTTCAACTATCCCGGAATCGGGCGCCTGCTGGTCGACGCCATTGCCGACCGCGACCTGCCGGTGGTGCAGGCGATCACGATGATCGTGGCGCTGACTTATGTCGGGGTGAACCTTGCCGCCGATATCCTCAGCCTCGCGCTCAACCCTCGCCTGCGCAGTCATCAGGCGCGCCGCCGATGACTCGCCCAAGCCCTCAGAAACGCGGGGCCCGGGCTGTCGAAACGCTGCGCGCCATGCTTGGCCGGCCGTCGGGCGCGATCGGGCTGACATTGGTGACGCTGCATCTGGCGCTTGCGCTGCTCAGCCCGTGGATCGTGCCCTATGACTACGCGTCGATGGACTCGACCAGCACCCTGGCCGCGCCCTCGGCCGCGCATTGGCTGGGGACCGATCACCTGGGCCGCGACGTGCTTACCCGGGTTCTGCTGGGCGGGCGCGAGGCGCTGCTGATCACCGGCACGGCGACGCCGATCGCCCTTTTGTGGGGCGGGCTTCTTGGGGTCTATCTCGGGCTGCAGGGCGGGTGGCGCGACGAGGTGGCGATGCGCCTCGTCGATGCGTTCCTCGCGCTGCCGGGTATCCTGCCGCTGTTGGTGCTGATCACCGTGTTCGGCACCGGCGGCGCAATACTGATGCCGACGCTGGCCTTCTTCTTCGGCATCCCGGTGATCCGCGTGGCCCGCGCCGCCGCGCACGAGGTCGTGGCGCGCGATTTCATCTCGGCGGCGCGGGCGCGCGGACACCGGCCGATGTCGATCGTGCGCCGCGAATTGCTGCCCAACGTCACCGACACGCTGCTGGTCGAAGGCGCGATGCGGTGGTCGTGGATGCTGCTGGGATTCTCGGCGCTGTCGTTCCTGGGTTTTGGCGTCTCGCCGCCGAAACCCGATTGGGGGCTGATGGTGTCGGATGCGCGGGTCTACATGTCGCTTGCCCCTTGGGGTGTTCTGGCGCCGGTGGTGGCACTTTCGACGCTGATCATCGGGATCAACCTGACAGCCGACGCGCTGGCCAAGACGCTTGGCCTCGACCACAGCCGCAAGGCGGTGATCTGACATGGCCGCCACGCGCCCGCTGATCGACATCCGCAAGCTCTGCATCGGGTTCCCGGGCCGCGCGGGCATGCTTTTGCCGGTGCTGCACGCGGTGGATCTGCAGGTCTGCGCCGGTGAAAGCATCGGCATCGTCGGCGAAAGCGGATCGGGCAAGAGCACGCTGGCGCTGGCCGCCATGGGCTACCTGAAGCACGGCCTTCAGAGGATCTCGGGAGAGGTGATCTATGACGGGGCCGACATGTTCGCGCGTTCCGCGAAGGATCTGGTGCGCATCCGGGGCGGAAAGCTGGGCCTGATCCCGCAGAATTCGGGGCAGGCCCTGACCCCGACGATGCGCATCGGGACGCAGATGCGCGAGGCGCTGCACCTGCATTGCGCCCTGCCCGAGGCCGAGCACGCCGCCCGCGCGCATGACCTGCTGGCGCAGGTGCGGCTGCCCGATCCGGCCGCAATCCTGAAACGCTTCCCGCATGAGCTGTCGGGCGGCCAGCAACAGCGCGTGGCCATTGCCATGGCGCTGGCCGGCGAACCCGACGCGCTGCTTCTCGACGAGCCGACCACCGGCCTCGACGTCACCACGCAGGCGCACATCCTCGATCTGCTTCGCGACCTCGCGCGCACGCGCAACATGGCGATGGTTTATGTCAGCCATGATCTGGGGGTGATCGCCCGGGTCTGCGATCGTGTCCAGGTTCTTTACGCCGGCGAGACGGCGCTGGAAGGCCCGGTGCGCGCGGTGCTGCGCTCACCTGCGCATCCCTATGCGCGCGGGCTTCTCGCCGCGATCCCGCGACTTGGCGAACGCACGCTGCCCAAGGCACTGGACGGCCGTCCGCCCGGACCGGGCGAGGCGCGGAAGGGATGCGCCTTCGCGCCGCGCTGTCCGCTGGCGACCGAAGATTGCCGCGCGGCGCGCCCGCCGATGATCGACGCCCATGCGGGACAGGTCGCACGATGCCTCTATCCCGATCAGGTCGAGGAGATTGCCACGACATCCTCGGGGCAAGAGCCGCAGGTCTGCCCGCCGGGCAGCCCGCCAGCGCTGCGCCTGAAAGACCTGTCAATCCGCTATGACCGGCCCGGGCTGTTCGACCTCATGCGCCGGACGCCACGGCCGCCGGCCACGGTCGGGGGGATCGACCTGCACTTGGCGAAGGGTGAAACCCTCGGGCTGGTGGGCGAGTCGGGAAGCGGCAAATCGACGATCCTCAAATCCATCGCCGGGCTGCTGCCCCCGGCCTCAGGCGAGATCACACTTTGCGCCGACATGACGCTGCCGCACAGCGTCGAGCGGCGCCGCCCCGATCAGCTGCGCCGCATCCAGATGATATTCCAGAACCCGGACGAAAGCCTCAACCCGCGTCAATCGGTGACCGAGATCCTCGCGCAACCGCTGCGGCTGTATTTCGGGCTGACGGATCAGGCCCTGCGCGAGAGGGCGGCAGAATTGCTGGAGATGGTGCGCCTTGGGGCGGAATATCTCGATCGCCGGCCCGGGCAGTTGTCGGGTGGCGAGAAACAGCGCGTGGCGGTGGCGCGGGCCTTTGCCGCCGAGCCCGAGATCGTGCTCTGCGACGAGATCACCTCGGCGCTCGACGTCTCGGTGCAGGCCGCGGTACTCGATCTTCTCAACGATCTAAAGGCCGCGCACGGGACCGCCTTCCTGTTCGTCAGCCACGACCTGACGGTGGTGCGGGCGCTGTCGGACCGGGTCGCGGTGCTCTACCAGGGGCGGATCTGCGAGATCGGCCCGGCGGCGGCGGTCTATGGCGCGCCGTCGCATCCCTATACCTCGGTGCTGATCGGGGCGGTTCTCCGGCCCGATCCCGACAGGGCGCCGACATTGATGGCCGAGGACAAGGCAGACCTGGCCCCGCCGGCGCGCGGGTGCCCGTTCCGGAACCGCTGCCCGGTGAAATGCGGACCCGTCTGCGACACAGACACGCCCCCCATGCGGGACGCCGGCGACGGCCACATGATCCGCTGTCACATCCCGCTGGCCGAGCTGCGCGCACGTCGCGCGACGTGAGGCCGAAATCTTCGAAAGATTTCGGTCCGCTTTCATTCAATGAAAGCGGACCCGGCACGAAAAAGGCCCGGCCGAAAGCGGCCGGGCCTTGTCCTGCGTCGCAACGCGCCTGTCTCAGTCGTCGCGGCTTTCGGGCGTGTCGACGAAATTGTCGAACGTGTCGCCCCCGACGACGTCGTCTTCCCGGACCGGTGCGGCCAGCGCCGCCGCCGCGGCGGCCTCTTCCTGGCGCGCCTCGATGACGACGTTGTCCCGCGAGGTCGCGATGCGGCGCATTTCCTGCGTCGCGCGCCCGGTGCCGGCCGGGATGAGACGGCCGACGATGACGTTTTCCTTCAGCCCGACCAGCTTGTCGCGCTTGCCCTGCACCGAGGCTTCGGTCAGCACGCGGGTGGTCTCCTGGAAGGACGCGGCCGAGATGAAGGACCGGGTTTGCAGGCTGGCCTTGGTGATCCCAAGCAGGATCGGCTCGCCCTGTGCGGGGCGCCCGCCCTTCTTGATGGACTTCTCGTTGGCCTCGTCGAACTCGACCTTCTCGACATGCTCGCCCTTCAGCAGCGTGGTGTCGCCGCTGTCCTGGATCTCCCACTTCTGAAGCATCTGTCGCACGATGACTTCGACATGCTTGTCGTTGATCTTGACGCCCTGCAGGCGGTAGACCTCCTGGACCTCGTCGATCATGTAGTTGGCCAGTGCCTCGACCCCGAGGATGGCGAGGATGTCATGCGGCGCGGGGTTGCCGTCCATGATGTAGTCGCCCTTCTGGACGTAATCGCCTTCCTGCACGGGAATGTGCTTGCCCTTGGGCACCATGTACTCGAACGGCTCAAGCGACTCGTCGGCGGGCTCGATGCTGATGCGGCGCTTGTTCTTGTAGTCCTTGCCATAGCGCACATAGCCGTCGATCTCGGCGATGATTGCGTGGTCCTTGGGACGCCGGGCCTCGAACAGTTCCGCCACCCGCGGCAGACCGCCGGTGATGTCCTTGGTCTTGCCCCCCTCGCGCGGGATCCGCGCGACGACATCGCCGGCCTCGACCTTCTGGCTGTCCTCGACCGAGAGGATCGCGTCGACGGACATCTGGTAGGCCACCGGGTTGCCCGCGTCGTTGCGGATCGGTTCGCCATCGTCGCCGACGATGAAGATCTCGGGCTTGAGGTCGTTGCCGCGCGGGGCCGTGCGCCAATCGGTGACGATCTTCTGGGTCATGCCCGTCGCCTCGTCGGTGACGTCGCGCACCGAGATGCCCGAAGTCAGGTCGACGAACTTGGCGGTGCCCGCCTTCTCGGCAAGGATCGGCAGGGTATAGGGATCCCATTCGAACAGCTTGTCGCCGCGCGAGACCTTGTCGCCCTCCTTGACGAAAAGCTTGGTGCCGTAGCCCACCTTGTGGCTGGCCAGTTCGACCCCCTTTTCGCCGATGATCCGGATCTTCATGTTCCGGCCCATCACGAGGGTCTCGCCGCTGGAGTTTTCCAGCGTCTGCGGCTGCTCGTACTCGATCGTGCCTTCCTGGCTCGCCTCCTGGAAGGACTGCTGTCCGCCCTGCGCGACGCCGCCGATGTGGAAGGTCCGCATCGTCAGCTGCGTGCCCGGCTCGCCGATGGATTGCGCCGCGATGATGCCCACGGCCTCGCCGATATTGACCATCGTGCCACGCGCGAGGTCGCGCCCGTAGCACATGGCACAAACGCCGTCCTCGGCCTCGCAGGTCAGCGGCGAGCGCAGGCGCACCGTCTGAACCGCGGCCTCTTCCAGCGAATCCGCCATGCGTTCGTCGATCAGTTCGCCCGTCGCGGCCAGCACGCGGTCGCTCAGCGGATCGACGATGTCCTCGGCGACCACGCGGCCAAGGCACCGCTCGGCCAGCGACGCCACGACCTCGCCGTCATTGACCGCTGCCTCGACGGTGACCGCGCGTTCGGTGCCGCAATCATGCTCGCGCACGATGCAGTCCTGCGCCACGTCCACCAGGCGCCGGGTCAGGTAGCCCGAGTTCGCCGTCTTGAGCGCCGTGTCCGACAGACCCTTCCGCGCACCATGGGTCGAGTTGAAGTATTCGAGAACGGTCAGGCCTTCCTTGAAGTTCGAGATGATCGGCGTCTCGATGATGTCGCCGTTCGGCTTGGCCATCAGGCCGCGCATGCCGCCCAGCTGTTTCATCTGGGTGACAGAGCCACGCGCGCCGGAATGCGCCATCATGTAGACGCTGTTGGGCTCCTTCGTGGCGCCGCTCTCGTCCTTCAACTCGGCCGAGATCGAGCCCATCATCGCCTCGGTCACCTCGTCGTTGCATTTCGACCAGGCATCGACGACCTTGTTGTACTTTTCACCCTGGGTGATCAGGCCGTCCATGTATTGCTGCTCGAAGCCCTTCACCTGGGTGCGGGCATCTTCCACGATGGTCCACTTGCCGTCCGGCACCACCATGTCGTTCTTGCCGAACGAGATGCCGGCGCGGAACGCTTCGCGGAAGCCGAGCGTCATGATCTGGTCGCAGAAGATGACCGATTCCTTCTGGCCGCAATAGCGGTAGACGGTGTCGATGACCTGCTGCACCTCCTTCTTGCGCAGAAGGCGGTTCACCAGGCTGAACGGGGCCTTGGCGTTCTGCGGCAGAAGCGCCCCGAGACGCGCGCGGCCCGGCGTGGTTTCCACGCGCTGCAGGATCTCGTCGCCATGCTCGTCGATCTGCGGCACGCGGACGGTGATCTTGGAATGCAGGTGAACATGACCGGCGTCGAGCGCGTGCTGCACCTCGTCGAGCGACGAGAACACCATCCCCTCGCCTTTCATGCCCTCGCGCATCAGCGTGACGTAATAGAGCCCGAGGATCATGTCCTGCGACGGCACTATGATCGGCGCGCCGTTGGCCGGCGACAGCACGTTGTTGGTGGACATCATCAGCACCCGTGCCTCGAGCTGCGCCTCGAGGCTGAGCGGCACGTGCACGGCCATCTGGTCACCGTCGAAATCGGCGTTGAAGGCGGCACAGACCAGCGGGTGAAGCTGGATCGCCTTGCCTTCGATCAGGATCGGCTCGAATGCCTGAAAGCCGAGGCGGTGCAGCGTCGGCGCCCGGTTGAGCATGACGGGGTGTTCGCGGATCACCTCGTCGAGGATGTCCCAGACCTCGGGACGCTCTTTTTCGACCAGCTTCTTGGCCTGTTTCACCGTCGAGCTGAGACCCTTGGCCTCGAGCCGCGAATAGATGAACGGCTTGAACAGTTCGAGCGCCATCTTCTTGGGCAGGCCGCATTGATGCAGCTTGAGTTCGGGACCCGTCACGATGACCGACCGGCCCGAGAAGTCGACGCGCTTGCCCAGAAGGTTCTGGCGGAAGCGGCCCTGCTTGCCCTTCAGCATGTCGGACATCGATTTCAGCGGACGCTTGTTGGCGCCGGTGATGACCCGGCCGCGGCGGCCGTTGTCAAAGAGCGCGTCGACCGATTCCTGCAGCATCCGCTTTTCGTTGCGCACGATGATGTCGGGCGCGCGCAGCTCGATCAGCCGCTTCAAGCGGTTGTTGCGGTTGATCACCCGGCGGTAGAGGTCGTTGAGATCGGATGTGGCAAAACGGCCCCCGTCCAGCGGCACCAGCGGGCGCAGTTCGGGCGGGATCACGGGCAGGACGGTCATCACCATCCATTCCGGGCGGTTGCCGGATTCGAGGAAGCTCTCGACGACCTTGAGGCGCTTGATGATCTTCTTGGGCTTCAACTCGCCCGTAGCTTCCTTGAGATCGGCGCGCAGTTGCTCGGCCTCGGCCTCGAGGTCGATATTGGCGAGCATCTCGCGGATCGCCTCGGCGCCGATATTCGCGGTGAAGGCATCCATGCCATACGCGTCCTGCGCATCCATGAATTCCTCTTCGTTGAGCATCTGGCCGTAGGTCAGATCGGTCAGGCCCGGCTCGATCACCACGTAGTTCTCGAAATAGAGTACCCGTTCGAGATCGCGCAGCGTCATGTCGAGCATCAGGCCGATGCGCGAGGGAAGCGATTTCAGAAACCAGATATGCGCGCAGGGGGCGGCCAGTTCGATATGGCCCATCCGCTCGCGGCGGACCTTCTGCAGCGTGACCTCGACGCCGCATTTCTCGCAGACGACGCCGCGATACTTCATGCGCTTGTACTTGCCGCACAGGCATTCGTAATCCTTGATCGGACCGAAGATGCGCGCGCAGAACAGGCCGTCACGCTCGGGCTTGAACGTGCGGTAGTTGATGGTTTCCGGCTTCTTGATCTCGCCGAAGGACCACGACAGGATCCGCTCGGGGCTGGCCAGAGAGACCTTGATCTCGTCGAAGACCTTGGTCGGGGCCACGGGGTTGAACGGGTTGCTTGTAAGTTCCTGGTTCATTTTCAAATCCTTAGAGACTGGCGGTCGGGTGGGGTGAAGCGCCGTTTTCCGATCCGGAAAACGGACCGGACCCTTTGAAAGGGTCCGGCGCGTCGCGCTTACTCATCCTCGTCCGCATCCAGGAGTTCCATGTTGAGTCCGAGACCGCGCACCTCTTTCACGAGCACGTTGAACGATTCCGGCACGCCGGCCTCGAAATTGTCCTCGCCCTTGACGATGCTCTCGTAGACCTTGGTGCGGCCCGCCACGTCGTCCGACTTCACCGTCAGCATTTCCTGCAAGGTGTAGGCGGCGCCGTAGGCCTCGAGCGCCCAGACCTCCATCTCGCCGAGACGCTGCCCGCCGAACTGGGCCTTGCCGCCGAGCGGTTGCTGGGTCACCAGGCTGTAGGGCCCGGTCGAGCGCGCATGGATCTTGTCGTCGACGAGGTGGTGCAGCTTCAGCAGGTACTTGATCCCCACGGTCACCGGGCGGCTGAACGCCTCGCCGGTGCGGCCGTCATAGACCATCGACTGACCGGATTCGTCGAACCCGGCACGCGTCAGGGCGTCGTTGATGTCGTCCTCCTTGGCGCCGTCGAAGACCGGCGTGGCGATCGGCACGCCCCCGGTGACGGAACTGGCCGATTCGATCAGCGCCGTCTCGTCCATGCCCTTGATGCCCTCCTCGAAGACATCATCGCCATAGGCGTAGTGCATGGCCTCGCGGACCGGCGTCAGATCGCCGGAACGCCGGTATTCCGCCAGCGATTCGTCGATCCGAAGACCGAGCGCGCGGCTGGCCCAGCCCATATGCGTCTCAAGGATCTGGCCCACGTTCATGCGCGACGGCACCCCGAGCGGGTTGAGACAGACATCGACCGGCGTGCCATCTGCGAGGAACGGCATGTCCTCTTCGGGGATCACCTTCGAGATGACGCCCTTGTTGCCGTGCCGCCCGGCCATCTTGTCGCCCGGCTGAAGCTTGCGCTTCACCGCGACGAAGACCTTGACCATCTTCATGACGCCCGGCGGCAGGTCGTCGCCGCGGCGGACCTTCTCGACCTTGTCCTCGAACCGTGCATCGAGGGCGCGCTTTTGCACCTCGTACTGGTCGTGCAGCGCCTCGACGATCTTGGCGTCGGCCTCGTCCTTGAGCGCGAGCTGCCACCATTGACCCTTGGTCAGCGTCGACAGCAGATCCTCGGTGATCTCGGAATTCGCCTTGACGCCCTTGGGACCCTTGACCGCCACCTTGCCGAGGATCAGATCACGCAGACGCGCGTAGATGTTGCGGTCGAGGATCGCCAACTCATCGTCGCGGTCCCGCGACAGGCGCTCGACCTCTTCGCGCTCGATCTGCAGCGCGCGCTCGTCCTTCTCCACGCCGTGGCGGTTGAACACGCGCACCTCGACGATCGTGCCGAAATCGCCCGGCTTCACCCGCAGCGAGGTGTCGCGCACGTCGCTGGCCTTCTCGCCGAAGATCGCCCGCAGCAGCTTTTCCTCGGGGGTCATCGGGCTTTCGCCCTTGGGGGTGATCTTGCCCACGAGGATATCGCCCGGCTCGACGTCGGCGCCGATATAGACGATGCCCGCCTCGTCGAGGTTGCGCAGCGCCTCCTCGCCCACGTTCGGTATGTCGCGGGTGATCTCTTCCGGTCCCAGCTTGGTGTCGCGGGCGGCCACCTCGAATTCCTCGATATGCACGCTCGTGAACACGTCATCCTTGACGATGCGTTCCGAGATCAGAATCGAGTCCTCGTAGTTGTAGCCGTTCCAAGGCATGAACGCGACGATCACGTTGCGACCGACCGCCAGCTCGCCCATGTCTGTGCCCGGCCCGTCGGCGATCACCTCGCCCTTCTGGACCTGGTCCCCCACCTTGATCAGCGGGCGCTGGTTGATGCAGCTGTTCTGGTTCGAGCGCTGGAACTTGCGCAGCCGGTAGATGTCGACACCGGGATCGCCGATGTCGAGATCCTCGGTGGCGCGCACCACGATGCGCTGCGCATCGACCTGGTCGATCACCCCCGCCCGGCGCGCCATGATAGACGCGCCGCTGTCGCGGGCGACCTGGCCCTCGATCCCGGTGCCGACAAGCGGCGCCTCCGAGCGCACCAGCGGCAGCGCCTGCCGCATCATGTTGGCGCCCATCAGGGCGCGGTTCGCGTCGTCGTTTTCCAGGAACGGGATCAGCGAGGCCGCGACCGAGACAAGCTGCTTGGGGCTGACGTCGATCATGTCGACATGTTCGTTCGGGGCCAGCATGTATTCGCCCGACTGGCGGGTGCTGACCAGATCGTTCATGAAACGGCCGGCATCGTCGAGCTTGGCGTTGGCCTGCGCCACCGTGTGCCGCGCCTCTTCGGTCGCCGACATGTAGGTCACCTCGTCGGTCACCTGGCCGTCCACCACCTTGCGGTAGGGTGTTTCGATGAAGCCGTACTTGTTGACCCGCGCGAACGTCGCCAGAGAGTTGATCAGACCGATGTTCTGACCTTCCGGCGTCTCGATCGGGCAGATGCGCCCGTAATGCGTGGGATGCACGTCGCGCACCTCGAAGCCCGCACGCTCGCGCGTGAGGCCCCCCGGCCCGAGCGCCGAGAGACGACGCTTGTGCGTCACCTCGGACAGCGGGTTGGTCTGGTCCATGAACTGCGACAGCTGCGACGAGCCGAAGAATTCGCGCACAGCCGCCGCGGCCGGCTTGGCGTTGATCAGGTCCTGCGGCATCACCGTGTCGATCTCGACGGAGCTCATCCGCTCCTTGATCGCGCGCTCCATGCGCAGCAGACCGACGCGGTACTGGTTCTCCATCAACTCGCCGACAGAGCGCACGCGGCGGTTGCCGAGATGGTCGATATCGTCGATCTCGCCCCGGCCGTCGCGCAATTCGGTCAGCGCCTTGACGCAAGCCACGATATCTTCGCGATCCAGCGTACGCTGCGTGTCGGGCTTGTCGAGGTCCAGCCGCATGTTCATCTTCACCCGGCCCACGGCGCTGAGATCGTAGCGCTCGGGATCACCGAACAGCGTCTCGAACAGCGCGGCCGAGCCTTCCTCGGTCGGCGGCTCGCCGGGGCGCATCACGCGGTAGATGTCCATGAGCGCGCTTTCGCGGTTCATGTTCTTGTCCATCGCCATCGTGTTGCGGATATACGGGCCGACATTGACACCGTCGATGTCGAGCACCGGGATGTCGGTGATGCCGACATCCAGCAGATCCTGCAGCGTGCCGCCGGTGATCTCGCCGCTCTTGTCGTGTTCAAGCGTCAGCTCGTCGCCAGCCTCGACATGGATCGCGCCGGTCTCTTCGTCGATGATGTCACGCGCCACGAACTTGCCGACGATCTGGTCGAACGGCACCAGCACTTCGGTGACCGTGCCTTCGTCGATCAGCTTCTTGACCGCGCGCGGCGTGATCTTCTTGCCGGCCTCGGCGACCACCTCGCCGGTGGCGGCATCGATCAGGTCGTAGGTCGGGCGGGTGCCGCGCACCCGCTCGGGGAAGAACTTGGTGACCCAGCCCTTCTTCTTCTGCAACTTGTAGTCGACGGTGTCGTAATAGGCATTCATGATGCCTTCCTGGTCGAGACCAAGCGCATAAAGCAGCGTCGTCACCGGCAGCTTGCGGCGCCGGTCGATGCGGGCATAGACGTTATCCTTGGCGTCGAACTCGAAATCCAGCCACGAACCGCGATAGGGAATGATCCGGCAGGTGAAAAGCAGCTTGCCCGAGGAATGCGTCTTGCCCTTGTCATGGTCAAAGAACACGCCGGGGCTGCGGTGCATCTGGCTGACGACCACCCGCTCCGTGCCGTTGACCACGAAGGTCGCGTGCGGGGTCATCAGTGGCATGTCCCCCATGAACACGTCCTGTTCCTTGATGTCCTTCACCGATTTCGCGCCGGTATCCTCGTCGACATCGAACACGATCAGCCGCAGCTTGACCTTCAGCGGCGCGGCATAGGTCATGTCACGCTGCATGCATTCCTCGACGTCGTATTTCGGCCGCTCGAGATCGTAGCTGACGAATTCCAGCACGCTGGTCTCATTGAAATCCTTGATCGGGAAGACCGACTTGAAGACACCCTGGATGCCTTCGCTGTCCATCGGCTCGGGCTCGTCACCGGATCTCAGGAAAAGGTCGTAGCTTGATTTCTGAACCTCGATGAGGTTCGGCATCTCCAGCACTTCGCGGATCTTGCCGTAATATTTGCGGAGTCGCTTCTGGCCAAGGAAGGATTGCGCCATGTCTGAGGTCACCTTTTGTGCTTCGCGGGGTCGCATGCGCCGTCGGGGCCCGGCGATGCACCCGTGAACAGGGGGGTCGGATCCATACCTGGCGACCTTCCCACAGGTCGCCTCCCGATCCGAAACCGCACCTTAGACAAGGCTTTTGGTGCAAAGCCCTGTCTGAGACGCGGAAGGCCAGACCCGAAAACTCCGGACCCGGCTGCGTCATGGCCCGTTTCCGGGGCCGATCTCTCATGTGCTAAGTTTGCCCGACTTTGCCCTTCATAGAAAACTGCCGGAGAATGAGGCCCTTGCGTCCTCGCGGAATTTCGGCAACTTTCTGTGGAAGGCAGGTGCATCTTGGTGTGAGGGGCCTCCTTCCGGCAACAAAGGCTTTTGGGCGCACGAATCGCACGCGCCCGCTGAAGTGCGTTTCTTAGGCCAGCACGGCCCCGAGCGCAACCGGGATACCTGCAAAAATTTGGTTAACACAGGGCGCGCCGGCTATTCGAGACATCTCTCATGCGCCTCGATCAACGTAGCAATCGGTAAATGCCGCGCCAACCGCCAGCGCGCATCAGCCGGCCCGTGACGTCGGTTGCAACCGCGTGCCGTCCGATCCTGGGAAATGCCCACTGGAACAGGGCACGGCCGAACCGGCACAAGAAAGGGCCGCGTTCACGCGGCCCTTTTCCGTTCGGGTCTGTGACCCGGATTACTTCAGTTCGACCTCGGCGCCGGCTGCTTCCAGCTTGCCCTTGATCTGGTCTGCTTCGTCCTTCGAGACCTGCTCCTTGACGGCCTTGCCGCCGGCCTCGACCAGGTCCTTGGCCTCTTTCAGGCCCAGACCGGTGATCGCGCGGACTTCCTTGATCACGTTGATCTTCGATGCGCCTGCAGCTTTCAGGATCACGTCGAATTCGGTCTGCTCTTCTTCGGCAGCCGCACCACCGCCGTCGGCAGGGCCGGCCATCATGACCGCGCCACCGGAGGCGGGTTCGATGCCGTACTCGTCCTTGAGGATCGTTTTCAGTTCTTGTGCTTCGAGAAGCGTCAGACCAACGATCTCTTCCGCCAGTTTTTTCAGATCAGCCATTTGACTCTTTTCCGTTCTCTAGATGTGTTCCAACGTCGGGGTCTTGACCCTTACGCGGCTGTTACAGTTTGCCTCACGCGGCTTCGGCCTTCTCTTCGATGGTCGAAAGGATGCTCGCGATGTTCGAAGCAGGTGCGCCAATGGCCCCCGCGATGTTCGAAGCGGGTGCGCCGATCATGCCAGCGATCTGAGCGATGAGCTCGTCGCGCGAAGGCAGTTTCGACGTTGCTTCGACACCGGCACGGTCCAGCGCCGCGCTCCCCATTGCCCCGCCAAGGATGACGAACTTCTTGTTGTCCTTGGCGAAATCCTCGGCCACCTTGGCTGCTGCCACGGGGTCCTCGGAGAAGGTAAGCACGGTCATGCCCGAGAGGTAGTCGGCAATGCTTGCGCATGGCTTGCCCTCGAGGGCGATCTTGGCGAGCCTGTTCTTGGCCACACGAACCGATGCCTCTGCCGCACGGGCGCGGGCACGCAGATCCTGCATTTCGGCAACTGTCAGACCCGTGTAGTGGGCAACCACCACGACGCCAGAGCTTTCGAAGATCTGGCCGAGTTCATCGACCACTTTCTCTTTCTGGGCTCTATCCACAGTTTCACTCCAAATTTGGGGGTTTCCCCCCGGCTCTGTTCTGCCTCTCCCGAAGGATCGGCGTTCGGGTCCAAAACGCGGGTCCCGAGGCCAAGATCACCCGACGGTGACTGCCACCGCTGGAAATCTCATCTCGTTTCCCATCTCGGGAAGGAATTATTCACCGCGGTTGCGGCGAACCCTCCGTCTCGGACAGGACAGGGCGAAAGGATGCCCTGCCATCCGCCGCCGGGACCGAGATCCCGGCGGCAAATTCTCATTCGACGACGGCGCTGTTGACGTCGATCGTCACGCCCGGCCCCATGGTGGAGGTCAGCGAGATCTTCTTGACATAGGTGCCCTTGGCGCCAGCCGGCTTGGCCTTCTGCACGGCGGACACGAAGGCGCGCGCGTTCTCGGCCAGCTTGTCGGCGTCAAACGATACCTTGCCGATGCCGCCATGCACCACGCCGGCCTTCTCGGCCTTGAACTGGACCTGACCGCCCTTGGCGTCCTTGACAGCCTGTGCCACGTCCATGGTCACCGTGCCGATCTTGGGGTTCGGCATCAGGTTGCGCGGGCCCAAGATCTTGCCGAGGCGACCGACGACCGGCATCATATCCGGCGTGGCGATGCAGCGATCGAACTCGATCTTGCCGCCCTGGATGGTCTCCATCAGATCCTCGGCCCCGACGATGTCGGCGCCCGCCGCCTCGGCCTCTTCGGCCTTGGGCCCGCGGGCGAACACGGCGACGCGCACGGTCTTGCCGGTGCCGTTGGGCAGGCCCACGACGCCGCGCACCATCTGGTCGGCATGGCGCGGATCGACCCCGAGATTCATCGAGATCTCGACCGTCTCGTCGAATTTCGCGGTGGCGTTTGTCTTGATCAGCGCGACTGCGTCCTCGACGCTCAGGTTCTCCTTGCCGGCCGTGGCGGCGCGCATCTCGCGGGTGCGTTTGGAAAGCTTTGTCATGTCACTTCACCTCGATGCCCATGGACCGCGCCGAGCCGAGAACGATCTTCATCGCCGACTCGATATCGGTCGCGTTCAGATCCTGCCACTTCGCTTCGGCGATCTCGCGTACCTGCTTGGTGCTGACGGTGCCCGCGGTGGCGCGACCGGCGGTCTTCGACCCGGATTTCACCTTGGCGGCCTTTTTCAGGTAATAAGACGCGGGCGGCGTCTTGATATCCAGCACGAATGACTTGTCCTGGTAATAGGAAATCTCGACCGGGCACGGCGCACCCGCCTCCATCTCGGCAGTCTTGGCGTTGAACTGCTTGCAGAATTCCATGATGTTGATCCCGCGCTGACCCAGGGCGGGGCCGACGGGCGGGCTGGGGTTGGCTTGCCCGGCTTTCACCTGAAGCTTGAGCTTGCCTATGAGTTTCTTGGCCATCCGGCCTCTCCTTTGATCCAACACCGACGGGGCGCGCCCCTTCGGCTTTCGCGTTGTGTGGTCAGGTCGGGCGACCGCGGCCGCCGTAACCTCCCACGGCTCACATCCTCAGGTCTGCTTGGTCACCTGTGTGAATTCCAGTTCCACCGGTGTCTCCCGGCCGAAGATCGACACCGCGACCTTGAGGCGCTGATGCTCCTCGTCCACGGCCTCGACCATTCCGTCGAAATCCTCGAAGGGGCCGTCATTGACCTTCACCTTCTCGCCGATCTCGAAGTTGATCAGGGTGCGCGGGCTTTCCTCGCCCTCCTGAACCCGGTTCAGAATGGTGTTTACCTCGGCGTCGCGCATCGGCATCGGGCGGCCCTGCGGCCCGAGAAACCCGGTCACCTTGTTGATCGAGTTGATCAGGTGGTAGCCCTTGTCCGACATCTCCATCCGCACAAGAACATAGCCCGGCATGAAGCGGCGCTCGGCCGTCACCTTCTTGCCGCGGCGGACCTCGATCACCTCCTCGGTGGGCACCAGAACCTCGTCTATCTCGTCTTCCAGCCCCTGCTCTGCAACGGATGCCCTGATCTGCTCAGCGATCTTCTTCTCGAAATTCGAGAGAACACTGACCGAGTACCACCGCTTTGCCATCGTTGACCTACGTCCTTCATATTCACCGGACCGAAAGCCGGATAGTCACTTCATTTCAAGCGGTTGCACCCACATCGTCCGAAACGAAAATTGGCGCGCAACTTGATTCGCCGCACGCCCGTCCCGGATATCCGCTGCGGAATACCTGCATTCCCGCACGAGTTCAAGGCCCGACGCCCGTAATTCGACGGCTCAGCCGAAGAGGCCCAGAACCCCCTGCAGCCCGCTGCGAATGCCGAGATCGACGAGCGCAAAGAAGATTGCCGTCAGCGTCGCGAAGATGAACACCATGACCGTGGTCAACAGCGTCTCGCGGCGCGTCGGCCAGACCACCTTTGACACTTCCGAGCGGACCTGCTGGAGGAACTGAAGCGGGTTCGTGCGTGCCATATGCGCTGTCTTCCATGGTTTTCGGATCTGGGCGCGACATACGCCCGCCGCCCGTCAAGTTCAAGAGGCAACACCACCACGGGCAGCGGCCCGTGACGCAGCGGGAGGAATGGCAGGGGCACCAGGACTCGAACCCGGGACCTACGGTTTTGGAGACCGTCGCTCTACCAACTGAGCTATACCCCTAACGCAGAATGGCGAGTACTTGAGCTTGGGGCGGGAATCAAGCGCCCGCGATGAATTTCGGCGAAACACGCGCGAGTTTTCGGGGCACAGCGCCCGGTGCCCGCGCTCAGCCGCCGGATCGCGTGGCGCGGCGGGGGCCTTCCACGATGCCCGCGTCGAACAGCCCCGCGATCTCGGCATCGCTCATTCCCGCCACGTCGCCAAGCACCTCTTCGGTATCGGCCCCGAGGGCCGGGGCCGGTGCGGGCGCCACGCGGCCGTGGCCGGAAAACGCCGCCGGGTGTCCGGGCACCGGGAACCGGCCCAGCCCGGGCTGGTCGAGATCCTCGAAGATCGGGTTTGCGTTGCTCAGGTCGGGATCCTCGGACACCGCCTCGCGCACCGTGCGGAAGACCGACCATGTCAGCCCCGCCGCGTCGAAATCACCGGCAAAGTCGCCGACGCGGCGCGCCGCGAACCAAGGGCGCAGGATCTCGGTGATCTGCGCGCGCAACTCCCACCGGGCGCCCTCGTCGGCCAGATCGCGCCCGGTGCGGGCCGCAAGCGCCTCCATCTCGGCCTCTGTGCCGGTGGCTTTCACTAGGTTGCGCCACTGCCGCTGCGTCAGGCCGATGACCATCACCCGCCGCCCGCAGGCACAGACGAAATCCTGCCCGTAAGCCCCGTAAAGCGCGTTGCCGGCCTTCGGCCGGTCGCGGTCGTTGACCACCGCGTCTCCGATCATCCCGAGATGCCCGATGGTCGCCGCCGCGACGTCCTTCAGCGACAGTTCCACCTCCTGCCCGTGCCCGCGCCGCAGCCGGGTGCGCTCTGCCGCCAGCAGCGACGACACCACCAGATGCCCCGCCGCCACGTCCCAGGCGGGCATCGCATGCGCCACGGGTTCGGGCCGGTCGGCCGGACCGGTCATCGCGGGCACGCCAAGCGACGGGTTGACGGTGTAGTCGACCTGCGGGCGCCCGTGCCGGTCACCCATCAGCGTGACCATGATCAGATCCGCGCGGTGCTGCGACAGGGTCTCGTAATCCATCCAGCCGCGCACCCGCAGGTTGGTCAGGAACATCCCCGCATCCTCGCCCGGTGCCGTCACAAGGCGCGTGACAAGTTCGCGCCCCTCGGGGCGGCTCATGTCGACAGCGACGGATTTCTTGCCCTTGTTGAGCCCGGCCCAGAACAGGCTTTGCCCCGACGGTGCCAGCGGCCAACGCTCGGCATCGAGACCGCCACCGATCCGGTCGAAGCGGATCACCTCGGCGCCCATCTGCGCCAGCGTCATTCCGGCCAGCGGCACGGCGACGAAGGCCGATCCCTCGACCACGCGCATGCCCTTCAATATCCCGGTCATTGCCCGTCCTCCCACGTGGCCGTGGCCTGCGTGCATTGATGGCCCGCCTGCCCGGCATAAAGCGCCAGCCCGCCCGCCTCGCGCGGCGCGGCCATCAGATCGACCTGCGGGCTGTCATCACGCACCAGAAGCATCGGGTGCACGCCGCGAAAGGCGAACCCGTCGGGCCACGCGCCGCGCGCCCGCTCCGCCGCCTGAATCAGCCACGTGGCCTGCAACGGCCCGTGCACCACAAGGCCGGGATAGCGCTCCACCTCCTGCGCGTAGGGCAGGTCGATATGGATGCGGTGCGCGTTGAAGGTCAGCGCGGAGTAGCGGAAAAGCAGCACCTCGCTGGCTTGCCGCGTGTCGTGCCGCAGCGGGGCGTCGGGCATCGGGCGTTTCGCGGGCGGGCTGTAGCTGTCGGGGATGTCGAGGTAGACGATGTTCTGCAGCTCCTCGATCGCAGGACCCTCTGCTCCGTGCAGCTCGTGCGCGACGGTGACCAGCACCATCGGACCCGACGCGCCGGTTTTCTCCTCGACGCTGCGGATGACCGAATGCCGGGTCAGCGCCTCGCCGACATGCAGGGGCGCCAGGAAGCGCAGATCGGCGCTGGCCCACATCCGGCGTTGCAAGGGCACCGGCGGCAAAAAGCCGCCCAGTTTGGGGTGACCGTCGCGCCCCAGGTCCTCGGTCGGCACGGTCGGTACGAAGGCGCACCAGTGCCAGAGCGGCGGCATGGCATGGCCCGTTGTCGGGGCGGGTGCAGCGGGATCCCCGAGCGTGGCGTGGATCTGCACCGCCTGCGGCGCGTGGATACAGCCGGTCCGCGTTTCCCGCCGACCGATCCACCCCGAAAAATCAAGCTCCGACAATCGCATCCCCCCCGTCTGTGGATTGCGACGGTGGCGGGGCGGCCTAAAAAAGTCAATCTATCAATATCTTGCTGAATACCGTGGTATGCTGCGAGCAGGCAGACACGGATCCCCCGAAAGCAAAAGGGCGCCGCTCGGGGCGCCCTTTTCGATCATCTGTCCGGCCCCGCAAGGCCGGCGCGCCGTTACACGAGGATCTTCGACACGACGCCGGCGCCGACGGTGCGGCCGCCTTCGCGGATGGCGAAGCGCAGGCCATCTTCCATGGCGATCGGCGCGA
>NZ_JBAPKY010000047.1:0-28375 GCF_037083785.1 Roseovarius sp. D22-M7 | reverse complement strand
CGCCTGCTTGTGAAGAGAAATCAGCATGCCCGCCTCCCGTCCCGAACCTCGCGCAGGATCGACCTTGCCACAAACAGCCCAGAGCGGCGAGGGTCCATGTGATCATCCGGGATAGAACACTTAAGGCCAATCTCATCGTGCGTTGGGTATTCACCAATCCGAGCTAGCAAAAGCGATTTCTCGAGATGGTGGACCAGTCCGGCGGTGCACTCAAAGGGTGTCATTTGACCCAATGCATCGGCACGGCTGGAGACACGCAAATTAGCCAATCGCTCCCGGAGGGCCTGTATTCAGCTCCTTGGCTCAGATGCGCCGATCAGGGAGCTACCATTGCAAAAGGGTGACTGAAGCATTCACCCTAGCCACCCTTGCTCCCGTTCAGGAGCGTCGTTCAGGCGCTTTCGCGACCCTCCAGCCGAGACTGAAGCCAGTCCAGCACTTCGTCCTCAACCCATCCCACTCTGTTCGGGCCCAGCTTTACCCGCTTGGGGAATTTGCCTGACTTTTCCAGCCATGCGATATGTTGTGACGAATACAAAACCAACTCCTTCAGCTGGCGCTTTGAAAGTGTCCTCATCACGATGTCTCCATGATTGAAGAGCATCGCGATGCCCAGGGTTACGAAAATACCTAGATATTAAGAGAGTAACGCGAAGATCGCCATCCGGGAAGGTTCTCTTGGGTTCGCAGCTTAGATGAACATAGAACTGCACTACTTCACGCGCATCAGGGTGGACCAAATGGGGGTCCACACCCACAACCTGGAAATTAATGCAATGTTTTCAATTTATTAGGGTCTATTATGGTGCGGTCGAGAAGACTCGAACTTCCACGGGTTTTACCCCACAGCGACCTCAACGCTGCGCGTCTACCAATTCCGCCACGACCGCTCGTGATCAGACTGTGCGCTTCATAGGCAAATGCTGCAGGATTGTGAAGGGGCAAAAACATCGCCCCCGCACAGTTTTTTCACGTCCGGCCCAATCGCCCCCCGTCACTCCAGCGCGAAGGTGGGCAGGCTCGAGGCGGGTTGCACCGTGTCTGCTCCGGTGCGGGCCTTAGCGCCCTGAGATCTGAACGCCGCCTTTCGAATCAGCGCGTTACGCTCGGTGTTGCCTGGGGCAAAGACCGGCTCTGCCCCGTTCTCGAGGGCGGTGACCGCCGAGTCGTACCACGCCATCGCCAGATCGGGGCGCCGTGTCGTGCCGAACCCCTCGTTGAGGTGATGGCCCAGAAGCTCGCCATAAGGCTCTTCGCCAAGCGCCGTCAGCAACAGGCCCGAGCCGAGCGCGATGTTCATGTCGTCGATCCGGTAGCCCACCGACAGGCAAACCTTGGCCGTGCCCGCCAGTTGCGCCGGCGATTGACCGGATTGCAGCACGAAGCCGCGAACATTGCTGATCACCTCGTCCCGCGGGCTGAGCGACACGGCCGCCACGTAGTCGCGCATCGCGGGCCCGAAGGCGCGACACTGTTCCTCGAGTTGATCCGCCGTCACGCCCTTCAGCGACGACGCCATCGTCTCGCCCTCGGCGATGGCGTAGGTGCGGGCGATGCAGAACTGTTCGTTGAGCGCGAATCGCGGGTCGCTCAGCGACGCCTCGGTCACGAACCCGCCGTTGGAATTGGTGATAAGGCTAACCTGGTTGCAATGCGAGGCCAGCGACGGCCCGTCTCCACCCGACGCCATGAAATTGGGCAGAGCGGAGCCTTGCTCGGCTTCTTGCGTCTGTGCCGGCGCCTGGGACGCGCGTGCCGCTTCGGGCACCGCCGCCATCACGGGCGATTGCTGCTGCGGCGGTGACTGCTGTTGCTGCTGTTGCTGTTGCTGTTGCTGTTGCTGGAACGCGGGCGCCTGCGTCGCCGCGTAGGTCGGTACACCTGCCGCCTGGTCGCGGTAGGCGTGCAGCAGGCCGCGGGTGCCCATGCCGCGCTGCGCGATCAGCTGCGACGTCGCCGCCCCGCCGCTGGTCGCGCGGTAATAGGAACTGATCAGGAACTGCCGCTCGTAATCGGCCAGATAGCCGGTCGCCGGATAGCCCATATGCGCCTGGAACTGGGACGTGGCACTGCGCGTGTTGCGGCCGCGCACACCGTCTGGCGTGCCCGCCGGAAAACCGAAATAGTTGAGCGCGGTCTGCTCCTCGCGCACCTGCTGGCGGGCAATCGAATTCGACGGCACGTAGACCCTTCGTGTTACCGTGCCGCGTTTGCGCTCGCGCGCCTTGGCGCTTTCATTGACGATAATGCCGCTGACGGCCCCGCCAACCAGCCCACCCACCAGACCGTCCTTGAAATCCGCCGCCGCCCAGCTTGCGGGCAGGGCCACCGTCGTGGCTAGGGCGGCCATCAGAATTTTCTTTGAAACCATCTCTCGTCTCCCTTAATTCAGTTCAGAGCATGCGCGCAGCATATCACAACTTTCGCGCATCCCGTCCATCGAGTTGGCCCATGACACCGCAAACCCGCGTTGAAATCGATCAAAATGGCGTGGAATGGCACATCTCCGCCGATCTCGTGCCCTATCCCGAGGCCGTCGCGGTGATGGAGGATCGCGCCGCGCGAATCGCCTCTGACGGGGCGCCAGAGGCGATCTGGCTTCTCGAACACCCGCCGCTTTACACCGCGGGCACCTCCGCGCGACCCGCCGACCTTACCGATCCCGACAGGTTCCCGGTGCATGTCACGCGGCGCGGCGGGCAGTACACCTATCACGGCCCCGGCCAGCGGGTGGTCTACGTGATGCTCGATGTGGGCCGGCGGGGCCGCGACGTGCGCCGTTTCGTGCAACAGCTCGAGGCGTGGGTGATTGCCACGCTGGCCGAGTTCAACGTCACCGGCGAGATCCGCGAAGGCCGCGTCGGCGTCTGGGTCGCGCGCGACGACAAGCCGCTGACTGCGTCGGGGCGGGTGAGCGAGGACAAGATCGCGGCGATCGGCATCCGCCTGCGCAAATGGGTCAGCTTTCACGGCATCTCGATCAATGTGGAACCGGATCTCGGCCATTTCTCGGGTATCGTGCCCTGTGGCATCACCGAGCATGGCGTCACCAGCCTGGTCGATCTGGGGTTGCCGGTCACCATGGCCGATCTCGACGTGGCGCTGAAGCGATCCTTCGACCCGGTCTTCGACCTCGCCTGAGCGCCCGTACTCGGACGCTGTGGCGCGACCGGGCGCTCCCTCGATGTCGCACGGTCGCGCGGGTCCGGGGCACGGTTTCCTGCCATGGCTTCCAAATTGCGCCTTGCAGCACAGGAGGTTCCCGATAAGGTGCGTTTCACGCAACCAAACCGTACAAGAGGTAGCCAATGAAAATACTTATCGCCGCATCCGCAACGCTTATCACCCTTGCCATGCCCGTCCACGCCGCGGGCGATGCCGAGAAGGGCGAGAAGACGTTCAACCAGTGCAAGGCCTGCCACATGATCGCGTCCGAGGACGAGACCATCGTGAAAGGGGGCCGCGTCGGCCCGAACCTATACGGCGTGATCGGGCGCACCATGGGCGGCGTCGAGGATTACAGATATTCCGACGGGCTCGCGGAGAAGGCCGACGAGGGCGAGGTCTGGACCGAGGAAAAGCTGGCCGAATATGTCAAGGATCCGTCCGAATACATCGGCAGCCGCTCGAAGATGACCTACAAGCTGCGCAAGGGCGGCGAGGATGTCGCGGCCTATCTCGCGACCTTCTCGGACTGAGCGCCCGAATTCGCCCCGAATTCGCAACGCGCGACATGCGCCCCACCGTCCCGGCGATTGCCTGCCGGGACGGGCAGGGCAGGCGGGCAAACCCGCCAGGCACGACAGCGCGCAGGACATCGTGCCCGACAGGCCTGCGGCCCGGCTTACATCTTGCCCGAAATACCCGAACCCAAACGCAGGACGTCCGGGGTTCCGCTCGCCCATCTTCCCCCTAGCAAGCCTGCGCGCCTTGGCCTACTCTCTGAGGCGAACAAGACCGTAGGCGGAAACCTCATGAGCGGGACGGGACTGCAGAAACTGGCCTTCTTCCTGTTGCTGGCACTGATCCTCTTTGTCGCGGCAACGGGGGGCGTCTGATGGCGCGCCGGTTCAGCGGGCAATACAGTCCGGGACATGACCAGGACGCCCCGGAGCCCGCCAAGGGCGGCTTTCGCGGGGCGCGGCGCACCCGCGTGGGCGGGCGTGTCAACCTGCTGTTCTTCGCGCCGCTGCCGCTGGCGGTGCGGGCCTTCGGATCCGGTCCTGTGGATCTGGCGATCAACCTCTCCGCGCTCGGGCTGCTGCTGCTGGCCGCGTGGCTGACCCGCGAGGGGCTGCACGCCGAGGAAGCCTATGACGCGCGCCGGATCGCGCGTCGTCCCGCAGTGCCGCGCAAGATCCTCGCCTCGCTCTCCACGGGAGTCGGGCTTGGCCTCGCCGGTGCCGCGGCGGGCAGCGACCTGTTCGCGCCGGTGATCTACGCAGCGGCCGGGGCAGGCTTGCATGCGCTTGCCTTCGGGCTCGATCCGCTGCGCGACAAGCACGCGGGCGACATCGACAGCTTCCAGAGCAGCCGTGTCGCCCGCGTCGTCGATCAGGCCGAGGATTACCTCGCCGCCATGTCGACCGCTATCCGCCGGGTCGGCGACCGCGCGCTCGAGGCCCGGCTGGAGCAGTTCCAGGCCACCGTGCGCGACATGCTGCGCACCGTCGAGGACGATCCCCGCGACCTGACCGCGGCGCGCAAGTATCTGGGCGTCTACCTGATGGGTGCGCGCGATGCGGCGGTGAAATACGCCGATCTCGCCACCCGCGCGCCCAACCCGGAAGCGCGCGAGAATTTCCTCGCGCTGCTGTCGGATCTCGAACGCAATTTCACCGCCAAGACCCGCGCGCTGATGGCCGATAGCAGCACCGATCTCGATATCGAGATCGAGGTGCTGCGGGAACGTCTCGAGCGCGAGGGCGTTCACCTTGAAACACCGGATACCGCGTAGAGAGGACATGCCATGTCAGAGACCACACGCCGTCAGGCCGAGGCCGCGCTCGAGGATGTCGAAACCGTGAGCCGCAGTACCCTGCCGGACCCGGCCGAGGCCGACGCACCCCTGTCGCTCGATCAGGCCGACGCGACGCAACGCGCCGCGATCAACCGCCGCCTGGCCGAGATCGACATGACCGACACCCAGTCGATCGTGTCCTTCGGGGCCAAGGCGCAGGCCGAGTTGCAGGAAATCTCGCAATCCATGCTGCAGGGCGTGCGCAACAAGGATGTCGGCCCGGCCGGCGACAGCTTGCGCGGGATCGTGACCACGATCCGCGGCTTCTCGGTCTCGGAGCTGGACCTGCGCCGTGACCGGTCCTGGTGGGAAAAACTATTGGGCCGCGCCGCCCCGATCGCCAAGTTCAGCGCCCGTTTCGAAGAGGTGCAGGGCCAGATCGACCGTATCACCGAGGACCTTCTGGGCCATGAGCACACGCTGCTGAAGGATATCAAGTCGCTCGACAAGCTTTACGAAAAGACGCTGGCCTTCTACGACGAGCTGGCTCTCTACATCGCCGCGGGCGAGGCCCGGCTGGAGCAGCTCGACGAGACCGAGATCCCCGCCAAGGAGGCCGAGATCCTGTCCACGCCCGAAAGCGATCAGGTAATGACGGCGCAGGAGCTGCGCGACCTTCGCGCCGCGCGCGACGATCTCGAACGCCGGGTGCACGACCTGAAACTGACTCGGCAGGTCACGATGCAGTCGCTGCCCTCGATCCGGCTGGTGCAGGAAAACGACAAAAGCCTCGTGACCAAGATCAACTCGACCCTCGTCAACACCGTACCGCTGTGGGAGACGCAGCTGGCACAAGCCGTCACCATCCAGCGCTCGGCCGAGGCCGCCGCGGCGGTGCGCGGCGCCAATGACCTGACCAATGAATTGCTGACCGCCAATGCCAAGAACCTGCGCGACAGCAACAAGGCGATCCGTCAGGAGATCGAGCGCGGCGTCTTCGATATTGAGGCCGTGAAAAAGGCCAATGCCGATCTAATCGGCACGATCCAGGAAAGCCTGCAGATCGCCGATGAGGGCAAGGCGAGGCGCGCCCGCGCCGAAGAGGACCTGCAAAAGATGGAAGCCGAACTACGCGACACGCTCGCTTCGGCCAAGGCGGGGCGTGGCGGCGGTGAAACCGGCGGACGCGCCGCCCAGAGGGGCTGATCCACACCATGCGGCACAGGTACCGGGCAGGTCTGGCAGCGCTCGTGCTCGCAGGGCTTGCCGCCTGCGAGGCGCCCGTGCAGGATACCGCACCACGCGCCGAGGCCCGCCCGCCGGAGGCCGCACCCCCTGCCGATCCCGCCCCGTCGGCGCAAAGCCGTCAACTCGCCGCCTATTACGCCCGGATAGAGCGCGCGCTGCGCGACCGCGGTCTCCTGCGCACCGATGGCGGCGGGCCGGACACGCCCTTCACCGATACAGACATCATCCGCAATTTCGAACGGATCGTGTTCCATGACGAATACGCCCCGGGCGAAGGGTACCGCCCCTCCTCGGGTGCGTCAGGTGGCTTGCGCAAATGGACCGGGCCGGTGCGCATTGCAGTCGAATTCGGCGCCTCGGTGCCCTCGGGTCAGCGCGCCGACGACCGCGCCATGGTAGCAGGCTATGCAAGGCGCCTGTCCAGGGTCACGGAGCATCCCATCAGCACCGGCGCGCGCGATCCCAATTTCCACGTCCTCGTGCTGGGCGAGGATGACCGCGCCGAGGGTCTGGCGCGCGTCCGCGAGATCGTGCCGGATCTGGATTCTGCAACGCTCAACGTGTTCCGCTTCATGCCGCGCACCATTCACTGCCTCGTGGTCGCGTTTTCCGGCGGCGGCGACCCCCACCGCTACACACGCGCCATCGCCTGGATCCGGGCCGAGCATCCCGATCTGATGCGCCGCGCCTGTATCCACGAGGAAATGGCCCAGGGGCTGGGGCTGGCCGATGACAGCCCCGCCGCGCGCCCCTCGATCTTCAACGACGACGACGAGTTTGCCCTGCTCACCCGCCATGACGAGATCCTGTTGAGCCTGCTCTACGATCCCGCCCTGCGGCCCGGCATGACCCCCGATCAGGCCCGCCCCATCCTGCGCCGCCTGATCGGGGCGCGCGGCGCGGGGCCGGCATGACGATGTCATCGTAGGAGATGCATTAAAGAAAAAGCAACGAGCCCCTTGGCGGCGTCTTCACTTGGGCAAACCAATCCATTGCGCAGGCGAGTGATACGAACGCTCTGACGGATGACAGATTTTTCTCACAGCGCAGGGCGATCCGCCGGAACCTTCTGATACGATTGAAGAAACATTCGACGAGATGCCACTTCTTGTAGAGTGTCCAGTCGATGGGCTGCGCGCCTGATCACAAAAGGTTTTGTTCGAGCTGGGCACTGGCCTCGAGGTTGTGGGTGACAAACCGACGCAGATGATCAGCGTCACAGGCCGCATCCGCCATCCCATGCCCGACGCACTCCAGTCCTTCGATCTGGCCGCGCGGGTCCTGTCGCGAAGTTGGTAGATGAAGTGGTTGCCGCCCTCCCCACGCGGCATCGTAATGTTCCATGACAGTGATCTTTGGCCCAATTATACCAACGGCCTTAGCTTTCGATCGCCTTGGCGTATTCTCGGGTGGTGACCGCGCGCACGGTGGCGATGTCGGTGGCGAAGAAGTTCCAAGCGTCACGGCATCGTGCCACGATCTCCTCGCGGGGTTCGAACACGGAGATGGCGAGGCGGTTGGCGCGCAGGCGGGCCCGGACGTGCTCGAGAGGGTTGATCTCCGGGGCATAGGGCGGGAGCGGCAGCAGGGTGATGGTGTCGGGCACCTTCAGAGCCTTGGCGCCATGCCATCCGGCATCGTCGAGCACCAGAACGGCATGTGCGGCCTCGGCGTCGGCGACGGTGCGGGAGATCTCGGCGAGGTGGGGGTTGGGCATGAGCAGCGCGGCGGTGGCTCCGCGGTCGGGGCGCAGACGGCGCCGAAGATACAGGCCAATGTAGGCCCAGGTGTCGCGGGTGTCGCGCGGCGCCCGGATGCGAGTGAGTTTGCCCTGCTGGCCGACCCGTGCCTCATCCCGATCCGCAGGGCCGCGCAGCGAAACGACATCTCCAGGGGTTTGTCCCGGGCGTGCTCC
Source organism: Roseovarius sp. D22-M7 (assembly GCF_037083785.1). Classification (NCBI taxonomy): domain Bacteria; kingdom Pseudomonadati; phylum Pseudomonadota; class Alphaproteobacteria; order Rhodobacterales; family Roseobacteraceae; genus Roseovarius; species Roseovarius sp. D22-M7. The sequence goes on along the minus strand of NZ_JBAPKY010000047.1, from coordinate 20,252 downwards.
GGCAGGGGGTCGGTTACGGTCGCGGCGACGTTTTTGTGAACGCCTGTTGGGCCCGGGGTCGGATGTCGGGTGCTGCCGGCGCACCGAGAGCCGGCGAAATCCGAGCCGCGGCCAACGGCTTGCCCACCCTGCGCTCGTGCATGGCGGCGCGAGAGGCGCACCGCGATCCTGCGCTGAAGGTCGACGCGGCGCCAGCGCACCACCCCCGTCCACGGCGGGGTCGGGCCCCTCGCGCACCATCCGTGCCGGGTCGGCCTTCTGCTCAGCGCTCGGCCGCGGCGCGGGCCCGGTCGAGCGGCGGTCGGACAGCCCCGCCAGCCCGTCGGCTTTGTCGCGGTGCCCGTTCGTCGGGAAAACCCTCCACCGGACGGTTCTCCGATCCTCCTCACCCCCCTAGCGTCCGCCGGTCCATCTCGCAGGTCTCGGCCGCCGTCTTGCGGTCGGCACCCTCGAGAACCAGCCCGATCGCCAACATCCGCCGCGCCGCCTTGGCATCCTTCGCCGTCGCCGCCGCAACCCGAAGCGCGCGCCGACAAATCCGTTCGTGTAACCGCAACCGCCATCGAACCCTCCATGCTTCGATGAAAGGGGCTGACAGCAGTGAACCGAAGCGAAGCCCGCGAGGGTCACCGACAGGGGCCGTAGGTATCAGCACCCGTATACGCCGTGCACACGGGGAGCACGGATCAAGCCTGATGGGAATTCTGCATCGGAATGGGAGCAACCCGCTCTGCTCACCCGGCACCGTTGTTATCATCATGAATACGCTGTAACTTTGGGAGGCACCGGCGAGGGAGCGAACGGCGGTTCGATTAAACTTAGGGACGATGCGCGCGCTTTTCTGGAAGCATGATTGCGCAGGCACAAGGCCGCGCGGTCCCTTCCGGACAGGTGCCGGACCGTTCCGAGATGCCCAGAGGGCCTGTCCAACAAGGCGGTTTCCGCCGAGCTTGGCCGCTCTCGGCACACCGTTGGCAAATGGCGAAAGCGTTTTGCCGAACATCGTATCGAGGCGCTGTCGGATGAAACCCGTGCAGGGCGTCCACGCAGCGTTCCGACGAACAGGTTGCCGGACGTCATCAAGCGCACGCTGGAGACCGCGCCGAAGGATGCGACCGACTCGTCGATCCGCTCGCTGGCTGCGGAGACCAGTTTGTCGCATACCGCGATCCGCCGCATCCGGAGTGCGTTCAAGCTGTCCGACGATCCGCTTCTGGTCGACGAGATGCAGGATGTCGTAAGGCTTTACATGTCATCTCCCGACCTGGCCATCGTGCGTTGCGTTGACGAGAAGTTCCGGATCGAGGTGCTTGATCGCACGGAGCCTGTCCTGCCCGTGGCACCCGGCATACCCGAACACCGCATGCAAACCTATGCCTGCGTCGCCCCGACATCGTTGTTTGCCGCGCTCGACATCGCCACCGGCGCGGTGATTGGAAAATGCTGCAAGCGGCACCGGGCGACCGGGTTCCTCGACTTTTTCAAGCAGATCGACCGACGTATGCAGGGGGAGGGACCGGAGGTGCATCTGGTGATGGACAACCACGCGACGAACGAGACGCCGCGCGTGAGGGCATGGCTGGCGGGCCAACCTCACTGGCACATCCACGTCAAGCCAACCTCCGCAAGTTGGCTGAACCGGGTCGCACGCTGGTTCGCAGAATTCGCACGCAAACAGATCCAGCGCGGCGTGCATCGATCAGTCGAAAAACTGGAGACGGATATATGGTTTTCGCCGTGGCGCATAACGGTAAGCCCAACCGCGAAAAATGGGTCAAATTCGCCGATGAAATCCTCACTACGCCAAGCGCTTCTGCGAAAGAACACTGCCGGGGACTGCGGATGCGCGTGACTAGCCGTCATCTGATCTTTCCAGGCAAGGATGTTTTCGCCCAATACCAGTATCCGTTACCCCGCCGTTATAGGGATCTCATGCTGGTGCGTCACATCAGCCGCGGCCGCGGTAGGCAGGCACGCCCTGATCGGGGATCCAGACGCCCTCGGGGCACGTGCCTGTCTGCCAGAAGACGTCGATGGGGATGCCGCCGCGCGGGTACCAGTAACCACCGATGCGTAGCCACTGTGGGGCGAGGAAATCGACCAGCCGCCGCGCGATGGTCAGCGTGCAATCCTCATGGAACGCGCCGTGGTTGCGAAAGCCGGTGAGGTAGAGCTTCAGCGACTTCGATTCCACCAGCCACTGGCCCGGCACGTAGTCGATCACCAGATGCGCGAAATCGGGCTGGCCGGTCATCGGGCATAGCGAGGTGAACTCCGGCGCGGTGAACCGCACGTTGTAGCTTACGTCGGCCTGCGGGTTCTGCACGCGTTCGAGCACCGCCGCGTCAGGGCTTTGCGGGATCTGCGCCGCGCCGCCCAGCTGCTTGAGATCCTTGTAGATATCGTCGGTCATTCCCGGTCTCCTGCCAACTTTTCTGAAATTGCTTCATACCCCGCGCTGGTTGCCCCAGATCTTCACATGCAGTTGCGGCAGTACTGTGGCGCCGAACCAGCCATCGCCCGTCACCCGGTCCACCAGCCAGCGCATCCGCGCGTCGATGCCACCCTGGTCCACTACCGCGCCGTCATCGTCGGGCGGGGGCGGCGTGTGGTTGCCCGGTTGCAGGTAGAGCGGCAGGTCGGGATGGCGCCCGGCCACGTCGCGCGCCCATTGGTAATCGCCCTCGTCGAAGATCACGATCTTCAGCACGGTGGGCGCGTCCCGCGCCGCGTCTCGGCAGGCGTCGAATGCGGCCCAGTCCACGACAATGCCCGACGAGGGGGGCTTGGGGCTGAGCACCAGCATGTCGAGATCCGCGAACCAGTCGCGGGCGACGCTGCCTTGGGTCTCCAGTGCGAAGCGGTAGCCGCGCGCGTGGCCCAGCCCGATCAACGTCCCGAGCGGCTGGATCGCCGGGTTGCCGCCCGACAATGTCACCATCAGCGGCCGGTCGCCCGAGAGCCTTGCCACCTCGGCCATCACGTCATGGGCGGTCATCGGCGCCCATGTCGCGCGGTAGGCGGCATCGACAGCGTGCAGGCTGTCGCACCACGAACAGCGGTAATCGCAGCCGCCGGTGCGCACGAAGACCGTGGGCTGGCCGATCAGCGCGCCTTCGCCCTGGATCGTCGGGCCGAAGATCTCCGAAATGCGGATGGGGTCGGTCACGGCCGGTATTCCGCCCATGTCTTGGGGGTTTCGCTGACGCGAACTGCTGTCACCTCGGGCCAGCGGGCGCGGCACCAGTCGAAGAAATGACGGGCCATGCGTTCCGCGGTCACGCAGTCGTCGCCGAGGACGTCGTTGAGATGCCGGTGGTCGAGCGTGTCGTCGATATACGCCTTCAGTTCCGCGAGGTCGTGGTAGTCGCGTACGAAACCGTGCCGGGTCAGATCCTCGGAAGCCAGTTCAATCACCACGATGTAGTTGTGTCCGTGCAGGCGGGCGCATTGATGCGTCGGCGGCAGGTCTAGAAGCTGGTGCGAGGCGGAGAAGTGAAATTCCTTGGTAATCCGGTACATCAGGCGCCCCTTTCGGCCAGCGCCGCCAGCCAGTAGTCGGGATCGTCATACTCGGTCGGGTCGGCGACATCGGCGAGGTAGAACGCCTCGCGCCGCTCGACACAGGTGCCGCAGCGCCCGCAATGGATCTGCCCGCCCTTGTAGCACGACCATGTCTCGGCGAAGGGCACGCCGTGGCGCGCGCCGTCGGCGACGATATCGGCCTTTGACCCGTCGATATAGGGCGTGTGCAGCCGCACCTGCGCCACCCCGTCGAGCGCGGCGTCCTGCATCACCTGAAAGGCGCGAGTGAAAGCGGGGCGGCAATCGGGATAGATGAAGTGATCGCCGCCATGGACTGCGGCGGCGACCGCATCGGCCTGTTGCGCGGCGGCCATGCCGAAGGCCACCGTCAGCATGATCGCGTTGCGGTTGGGCACGATGGTGATCTTCATCGTGTCCTCGGCGTAATGCCCTTCGGGCACCGCCACGTCGTCGGTCAGCGCCGATCCGGACAACGCCGCGCCGATCTGGCGGATGTCCACGACCCTGTGCGGCACCCGCAGGCGCGCGGCGCAGGCCGCGGCATACTCGACCTCCTTCACGTGGCGCTGGCCGTAATCAAAGCTGAGCAGCGTGGTCAGCGTGTCTTCCTGCGCGACCTTGTGGGCCAGAGACACGGAGTCCAGTCCGCCGGAGCAGATGACGATCGTCTTCATGGTTGGTCCTTGTTTTGAGCGGGTAGGCTGCGACCGCGTGCTTGGCAGTTAATCCCGAATGGCGCCGAGGGCAAGCGCGGGGGAGCGTTGAATGCGGCGTCAAGGGCGCGAAATTGGCCGCGGGCGGCAAGATGTCAACATAATGGCGGCTTTTCTAAGACCGCGCCTTGCCCTATACATCCTGTGAATAAAATGCGACGACGTCACCATGTGTCCGCGTCGCGATGGCCGAGGAATCAAATGTCGAACGAATCCCATGTATCGGACGTGGCCTTCATCAGGGCCCTTGCGGAATTGCTCAACGAGAACGACCTGACGGAATTGTCGGTCAAACGCGAATACGGCCAGGACGACACGCTCAACGTGCGGGTGAGCCGCCGGGGCGAGACCGTGACCACGCAGGTCAGCCCGCCTCCCGCGCCCGCCGCGCCGGAGCCCGCGCAGACAGCCGGGGCCGCCGCCGCGCCGTTGGGCGAGGATCCCGCAAGCCATCCCGGCGCGGTGACCTCGCCGATGGTCGGCAGCGTCTACATGCAGGCCGAGCCCGGCGCGCCGTCCTTCGTCAGCGTCGGCCAGCATGTGACCGAGGGCGACACGCTGCTGATCATCGAGGCGATGAAGACCATGAACCACATCCCCGCACCGCGCGGCGGCATCGTCACGCGGATCCTCGTCGAGGACGGCGCGGCGGTGGAATACGGCGCCCCGCTGATGATCATCGAATAGGGGCCGGACGCATGTTCGACAAGATCCTCATCGCCAACCGGGGCGAGATCGCCCTGCGGGTGATCCGCGCCGCCCGCGAGATGGGCATCCAGACGGTGGCCGTGCATTCCACCGCCGATGCCAACGCGATGCATGTGCGCATGGCCGACGAGTCGGTCTGCATCGGGCCGCCGCCCTCGGCCGACAGCTACCTGTCGATCCCGGCGATCATCGCCGCCTGCGAGGTGACCGGCGCGCAGGCCATTCATCCCGGCTATGGCTTCCTGTCCGAGAACGCCAATTTCGTGCAGATCGTCGAGGATCACGACCTTACCTTCATCGGCCCCTCGGCCGAGCATATCCGCGTCATGGGCGACAAGATCACTGCCAAGGAGACGATGAAGGCGCTGGGCGTGCCTTGCGTGCCCGGATCCGAGGGCGGGATCGCCGATCTCGACGCCGCCAGGGCGCTGTGCGAGGACACGGGGTATCCGGTGATCGTCAAGGCCACCGCCGGCGGCGGCGGGCGCGGCATGAAGGTGGCGCGCGGCCCCGAGGAGTTGGAGCGCGCCTGTCAGACCGCGCGGTCAGAGGCCAAGGCGGCGTTCGGCAACGAGGACGTCTATATCGAGAAATACCTCACCACCCCGCGCCATATCGAGGTGCAGGTCTTCGGCGACGGCAAGGGCCGCGCCGTGCATCTGGGCGAGCGCGACTGTTCGCTGCAGCGCCGCCACCAGAAGGTGCTCGAAGAGGCCCCCGGCCCGTCGATCACCCCCGAGGAGCGCGCGCGCATCGGGGCGATCTGCGCCGAGGCCTGTGCCAGCATCAACTATCGCGGTGCCGGCACGATCGAGTTTCTCTACGAGAACGGCGAGTTCTTCTTCATCGAGATGAACACCCGGCTGCAGGTCGAGCACCCGGTGACCGAGGCGATCTTCGGCGTCGATCTCGTGCAGGAACAGATCCGCGTGGCCGAGGGGCTGCCGATGTCGTTCACCCAGGAGGATCTGCGTATCAATGGCCATGCCATCGAGGTGCGCATCACGGCCGAGAAGCTGCCCGATTTCGCGCCGCGACCCGGCACGATCACACAGTTCCATGCGCCCGGCGGTCTTGGCGTGCGGATGGATTCGGCGCTTTACGACGGCTACAAGATCCCGCCCTATTATGACAGCCTGATCGCCAAGCTGATCGTGCACGGGGCCGACCGGCAGGGCGCGCTGACGCGTCTCGGGCGGGCGTTGGGCGAGCTGATCGTCGACGGCGTCGACACCACCGTGCCGCTTTTCCATGCGCTCCTGCAGGAAGAGGACATCCGCACCGGCAATTACAACATCCACTGGCTGGAACACTGGCTGGAAACCAACCTGCAAGCCTGACCATGGCCCCGGACCTGACCCCCGCGCTGTTGCTGCAGGCCTACGCGGCGGGGATCTTTCCGATGGCCGAGCATCGCGACGACCCCGACGTGTTCTGGGTCGATCCGCAATATCGCGGCATCCTGCCGCTCGACGAATTCCACGTCTCGCGCAGCCTCGCGCGGCGCATGCGGCGCGGGGCGTATGCCGCTTCGCTCAACGCCGATTTCGAGGGCGTGCTGCACGGCTGCGCAGACCGACCCGATACCTGGATCAGCGCCCCCATCCACGCGACCTACATGGCGCTGCACGAGATGGGCAACGCGCATTCGCTGGAAATCCGGCAGGACGGCCAGCTTGCCGGCGGCGTCTACGGTGTGGCGATAGGTGGGGCGTTCTTCGGCGAAAGCATGTTCTCGCGGCGCACCGACGCGTCGAAGCTGGCGCTGGCGCATCTGACAGATCACCTGTCACGCTGCGGCTTCGCGCTGTTCGACACGCAGTTCATCACCCCGCACCTGGCGCGGCTGGGCGGGCGCGAGATCCCACGCAATAGCTACCGCCGGTACCTGCATCATGCACTGGGGCTGGCGGTGGATATCGCCGATGTGCCGTTCGATCCCGACCCGCGTCAGGTCCTGCAGCGCAGGACCCAGACGTCGAAGCGGTGATGCTCCAAAGGGTTGAGTGCCGGCGACGAGGCCAGCATCCAGCCCGAGAAAATCCGCGCGTCGGTGCTCTCCTCGCGGATCGTCAGGAACGCGTAGGCGTCGCCGTCGGGGTTCTCGACCGGGACGCGGCACTCGTCCAGCCGCACGCGCAGCGGGCCGAATTCCGCGCTCTGGCCATTGCCCAGATCCAGCGTCTGCGTGTGCCCGTTGACCCGGTCGAGTCCGCGCAGCACCGCGCCTTCTGCAAGGGTCACGGGCTCTTGCGCGAGGCCGGTAACGGGCAGGGCGGCCACGAGACAGGCTGCCAGCGCACCCCTCATTCCGCGTCGCCCCCGTCGCCTGTCACGAATTTCGTCAACAGCCCGATCAGGCTGACGGAACTTTGCGTGAATTCGATCTCGTCGCCCGCGGCAAGGTTGAAGGGCGAGCCGCCCGGCTGGATTTCCACGTAATTTCCGCCCAGCAGACCCTCGGAAGAGATCGAGACGGCGCTGTCCTCGGGCACCTCGATTCCCTCCTCGACGGTGAACACGGTGCGGGCGCGGAACGTCTCGCGGTCGAGCGTGATATCGGCCACTCGGCCGATCTTGACACCGGCAAGGCGCACATCGGTGCCCACGCTGACACCGTCGATGCTGCGAAAGCTGGCGTTGAGCGTGTACTCGGCGCCGCCGCGGGTCAGCCCGGTGACCTGCCCCGCATAGACGAGGAAGCCGAGGGCAACCGCCAGCACGACGCCGCCGACGAGGATTTCGGTCTTGCTTTCGGTCATGTGCGGCGCCCCTATTCCGGGGTCCAGGCTTCGTAATCGCGCCGCTCGACCGGCTCGTCGCGGCGGATCGACCCGGCCGGCGCATAGGCCAGCGCGGTGCCGGTCAGGTTCTCGACATGCTCTTTTTCCCACGGCTTGCGCGCCAGCGGTTTCTCGGTCGGCGGCTCCTTGTAGGTGTGGTGCAGCCAGCCGTGCCAGTTGGCGTCGACGCGGCTCGCCTCGGCCTCGCCGTTAAAGATCACCCAGCGGCGCTTGCCGTCGCTTGTCTGGTAGAAGACGTTGCCCTGCGCGTCCTCGCCGACCCGCTCGCCGTAGCGCCAGGTGTAGAACTGCGTGTTCAACGTCTGCCCGTTCCACCAAGTGACGGTGCGCAGCAATGTGTCGAGAATACCCATCACGTCCTCCGGATTGGTCTGCGCAAGATATGGGGGATTTGGCGGCAAAGGTCCAGTGCCGCGTTGCGCGCCCAAGCGCGGCGATGTGCCGTGTCGAAAAACCGTTGCCGATGCGGCGGGGGCTGGATACGGATGTGACCACGGGTAACGGCGAACGACCAGGGATGCGGCCATGAAAAAGATCTTTCTTCTCAGCGTGATCCTGGGGCTTGCCGGCTGCGGCGGCGGGTCCGACCGCGGTGCGGGCCAGGTCCGGGCGGTGCAGCCGGTGGCCGCGGGGCCGCTCGCGACGGCCTGCCTGCAATCGGATCGCGCGGCGCGCTCGGCCGCGCTGTGCGGCTGCATCCAGGCGGTGGCCGACCGGACACTGAGCGGGTCCGAGCAGCGCCGCGCCGTGAGCTTCTACAAGGATCCCCATTCCGCACAGGAGATCCGCCAGTCCGACCGCGTCCGCGACCGCAGCTTCTGGCGCAGCTACACCGAATACGCCCTGCAGGCCGAGCGTGTCTGCACGGCCTAGTGGATGGATCGGCCGTGATAGGTGTGCTTGGTCTCACGCAGCAGGTAACGGAGGGGTCCGACTGAAAGCTCGAATGAGGGCTTTGAGATCAAACTACCCATCGAGATTTTCGCGGTTGCAGCACCGGAGGGTTCGACGTGACCGGCCCATTTGTATGTGTCGGCTGCTGTTCGCAATCGAGAATTTTGCACGATTTCGGAAATCGCTCATATGTATCCGGCCTGTTGATCGGCTCGCGGGCCGTGGCCTTGATGGGGTTACGCACGCGCCGTGGTCTCATTAGCTGCAAGGTCGATTTTGACCCAAAGGGCCGTCAGACTCCGGGGGCGTATTTTCTCCGTTCCATGCTGTCTTCTCTTTCGCGAACTCCTTGGTGGCCGTGGAAGGCGTCAGATCGCTTCCATGGCCGCGTCTCTTGGCGCATCGAACCGGGTGCCGTGCCGCAGATGGCTCCAGGCGGTTCGGGCGAGCTTGTTGGCGAGTGCGACAGCCGCCTTGTTGCGCGGCATACGGGCGACCGCCTCGGTCAGCTAGCCGCCGAAACTGAAGTCGGACCATCGGTCTGGGCGCATCATGATCACTTTCGCCGCCTGCACGAAGGTGCTGAATTGACGGGGCACCAGGCCAACCCAGGCTGCAAAATCGCGTCCCCGGTCGAATGCCTCGCCTTTGCCGACCGCCGCGACCATCGCCGTCGAGATCATCGGCCCGATGCCGGGGATCGTCATGATGTTGGCGCAGGTCTCTTCGGTGCGACCGATCTCTTCGATCTCGCCGGAGACATCCTCGATCCGCTTGTCCAGCCAGAGCCAGTCGCCGTAAAGCCCGATCAGGATACCGCGCATCCGGGGCGATATCTCATCCCGTCGCTGTTCGAGGATCGTCTCGAAGGAATTCTTCAGCGCCCGCAGCCCCGACCTGACGGTGATACCCTGCTCGATCAGGAAGGCCCGGATCTGGTTTATGGTCGCCGTGCGCCGCGACACCAGCCGTGCCCGGACCCGGTGCAAAGCCTGAAGGTCGAGCTGATCCTGGTCCTTCTCCGAAACGGTCCGAAGGTGGGGTCGCAACGCAGCTTCTGCGATCGCCTCGGCGTCGTTGTAGTCGTTCTTTTGCCCCTTATTGAACGGCGTCACGTAAATCGCCGGGATGATCCGCGGCTCGAACCCCATGCCCCGCAGCGTTCGGCTGACAAAATGGGCGCTGAGGCACGCCTCCATTCCCACGATGCAGCGTGGGAGTTGCTCGAAAGTGGCATTCAGGGCCAAGCGCTTGATCTGCTTGCGCATGACCAGTTGGCCGGAGCGGTCGAACCCGACCAGGTGAAACGTGTCCTTCCCGATGTCGATCCCGACAACGGCAAGGTCTTCGATGCTTCCTGTCTTCTTTGCACACATGGCTGCTTCTCCTTGTTGCACGGTTGATCCCGGTTAAGGATAACCCAACGGTGGGGGGGTGAAGCAGCCGGCACATCCCATGAGCGGATGAGGTGGATGGCTCCTGCTCCACCGGCATCAAACGTGCCAAGGTGCAGTTGTTATCGACTGCAAGGAAAGGAGCCACCCGAGGACAGTAAAGACCGTGGGCCTCGATTTGGCCAAGGATGTTTTTCAGGTGCACTGCGTTTCAGCCACCGGACGCCGGATCGTCAACAAAAAAATCAAACGCGCAAAACTGCTGGCGTTTTTTGAGACCCTGCCGCGTTGTATTGTCGGAATGGAGGCCTGCGGTTCGGCGCATCATTGGGGCCGCGAGCTGCGCAAGCTCGGCCACGACGTGCGCTTGATGCCTGCAGCCTACGTCAAACCCTATGTGAAGCGTGGCAAGACAGATGCGGCCGATGCTGAAGCGATCTGCGAAGCGGTGCGTCGCCCAACGATGCGGTTTGTCGAGATCAAGTCCGAAGACCAACAGGCTGTTCTCGCGATCCATCGCGCGCGGGATCTGGTCGTGCGCCAGCGCACCCAGGTCGTGAACATGATCCGCAGTATTCTGCGGGAGTTCGGGCATGTCTTGCCCACCGGTATTGAAGCGGTGTCCAAGTTTGCCCGTGAGCACGGCACCGAAGAACGCTTGGAAATACCTGAGATTGCAGAGCGCATTCTCGGGGTAATGTGTCACCAATTGAACGGCCTCAATGCTCGCATCGACGGGCTGACGAAGCTGATCGAACAGCACGCATGGCTGGACGCCGATGCACGACGATTGATGCGTATGCCCGGGATTGGCCCGATCACGGCTTCTGCCATCATCGCAACCATTGGAGATGCAAAACAGTTCAGGACCGGACGCGATCTGGCGGCGTGGCTGGGGCTGACACCCCTGAACAAGTCGAGTGGCGGAAAGGAACGTCTCGGGCGGATTACCAAGAAGGGTGACCGGTATATCAGAAAGCTATTGATCGTCGGAATGACATCGCGGGCGCTGATGGCGAAAAACAAACCGGAAAAAGCCGACACCTGGACCGCCAAGATGCTGGCCGAGAAACCATTCCGGCTCGCCTCCGTTGCCATGGCAAACAAATCCGCCCGGATCATCTGGGCGATACTGACAAAACGAGAGGAATACCGGCAGCCGGTCGCCTGATCGGATCAACCTGCCAAGAGATGCAAGACGCTTGATGTGATGATGCGAAACGAAGTCAACCAAAAGCAAGGACACTCCGATGAATGTCGCGGCCCTCAGAGGTCGTTGAGCCGATAGGAACCTTGCTTGCGGAACTCATCAGGGCCAGTGGCAACCGCCACGCAAACAGGCCGGACACACGACTGTACTGACAGACCGTCGCAATCACAAAAATCGCTTGCAATGAACGGGTCATCCACACAGGCCGTTCTGGTAGTCGGGGTCCATCACCAACTCGGCGCACGCTTGCGCACGACCACCGAGATACCTCCGCAGACCCTCACCCTCGAACCCTGCCAAGGACACGGGTTTACAGGGAAACGTTAAGTATGCTTCGCTCTCGGTTAATAGAGGTTAATTTGAAAGTGTGTTTAGTTGTGAACCGTCAGAGCCGAGAGTTGAAACCCGCGAGAACCGCAGAATCCAGATCGCACGAGGAAATAGGCAATGTGGGGTGCCACGCCGCGAGCAGTTTGAATATCCTGATCATCGATCTGAACAACTTCGCCAGCTTTCCGACGCTTGCCATAGGTCTTCTGACCGCGTCCTTGCGGGATCGTGGACATGGCGTAGAGGTCTTGTGCCCGCTGGCCTTTGATGCGCCTGCGACGATGCGTGAACGGCGCGAGTGGATCGGAGATCATATTCTGCGCCGCATACACTTGACTGACTGGACCCCCGCGCTCGCAATGCGGGATCTGGCCCGTCGTTTACGTGAACGTCGTATCGAGCGTCCGCATTCTACCGTTTTGCGCGAGGCGAGACGCGCGCTCGACCGCAAACCCGACGCGGTGCTTCTTTCGGCCTATTTGCAGCACCGTACGACGGTCGGCGAAATTGGGCGCATGGCAGCGGCGCGCGGTGTGCCGGTCATACTGGGCGGCCCGATGTTCAATCTTTCTGACGTCGCCACTGCCTGGAAAGATCTGCCGGGACTGTCCGCGATCGTCGGCGCAGAGGTTGATCGCGATCTTCCCGACATCGTGAAGGCGCTGCACGAAGGCGATGATCTTATTCAATTCAAAGGGGTAACCCTGCCTGACGGGAAAGCATCCGCACCAGCGGCTCCGCTACGGCAGCTTGATCGGTCGCCCGTGCCTGACTTCACCGATTTCCCATGGGATCGCTATCCCGTACGGATCATCCCGGTCATGACGGGGCGAGGTTGTCAGTGGGACAAGTGTCTCTTCTGCTCGGATGTAATCTCTGCATCGGGGCGTACATTTCGCACCCGCAGTGTCGAGAACGTGCTTCTGGAACTCGAGGAACAGGCCCGGCGGGATGACACCACGAACTTCCTGTTTCTGGATCTCAAGCTCAACTCATGGCCCGAGATGCTGCGCGGGATCGGACGGAATATCGGCGGGTATGTGCGGGGCGCCGAATGGATCGGCACCGTTCATGTCGACCAACGCAAGGACAACGGATTGTCTCGCGCCGACCTCGAGGCCGCGGCCGAAGGCGGCATGCGGCGCATTTCCTTCGGGCTTGAAAGCGGCAGCCAACACCTGCTCGACGCCATGCGCAAGGGATCTGCTGTAGAGGGCAATTCGCGTTTCATCCGCGACGCCCACGCCGCCGGCTTGTCGGTCCGCTGTACCATGTTCAAGGGGTTTCCGGGGGAAACCGCCGCCGACATGGAGGCAACCGCGGACTTTCTCGAAGCCCATGCCGAGTTTCTCGGGCGCGTGCATTTCAACGATTTCACCCTGCACACCGGCACGCCGATCTGGAAGGCCATGCAGAACAAAGCCGGTGACGACCGGCTGCCCTTGGAAATTCGAGAGGATCGAAACGCGCGCGCGCGCTCTGAATACCGATACCGCTCGCCGCCTGATCGCTCCTACCGCCGCGCGAAAGCCCGGGCGCTTGCGGTGGTCCATCAGATAAACCGGCAACCCCTCTCGGATGCGGCACGTCAGTTCGATGGTTTGATGTGAAACGCAAGATCAAAGCCATGTTCGGGCGCGCGGATGCCACGACCGGCAGCGCCCTGGCGCGCCGCATCAGACGTCTTTCGGCGCTTGAGAGATCCGAGGAAGCGCGCGCATTCCTCGATGCCTACCATGATGCCGCTGGCCATGGCCGTGCCTTGCGCCAACGACGTTGGGCCGAGGTGCGGCGCGACTTGAGGAAGCGGGGGCATTACGACCACAATCCGGAAGAGCTTGCCTTCGGTGCGCGCCTCGCATGGCGCAATACCGGTCGATGCATCGGCAGGCTTCCGTGGGAAAGCCTCGAGGTCGCCGATTGTCGCGAGATTGCAGGCCCGGACGTCATTGCGGCGCGCATGTCGGACCACCTGCGAGAGGCTGATTCTGGCGGAGGCATCCGATCCCTCATCTCGGTCTTTGCACCTGTCAAAGGAACTGATCTGCCCGGTTGGATCGAGAGCTCGCAAATCGTGCGATACGCCTGTCACCATCTTTCCGACGGCACGATCATAGGCGATCGACAAAACGCCGAGGCGACCCGACTGGCGCGATCCATGGGGTGGCAACCGGATGACGAACGGGGAGCATTTGATCTGCTGCCCTACTTCGTTCGAGATTCGAACGACCGGCGGGTCATGATAGAGCCGCCCCGTGATCACATCCGCGAAATCGACATCGAGCATCCCGTCAGGTCAGGGCTCTCCACGCTCGGCCTTCGCTGGTACGCAGTCCCCTTGGTCAGCGACATGATCTTGACGATCGGCGGAATCGACTATCCGTGCGCACCTTTCAACGGCTTCTACATGTGCACCGAGATTGCCTCTCGAAACTTCGCGGATGTGCAACGCTACAACCTGTTGCCACAGATTGCCCGGGCGCTCGCGATCGACACCACGACACCTTTCTGGCGCGATGAGTCCTTGACCGAACTAAACCGCGCGGTCCTGCATTCCTTTCAGAAGGCAAAAGCGACGATCGTCGATCATCACAGGGCGTCTGAACAGTTCATGACCTTTCACCAGCGCGAGCAAGCGCGCGGACGGCGCGTCGCGGCGGACTGGCGATGGATCGTCCCACCCCAGGCCGCGGCCGCTTGCGAGGTCTTCCACTTGAAAATGCGAAACTTTCACCCAGTGCCGAACTTCTATCGGGACCGCGGAATGGACGGGTTGCGTTTGATGCCATGGTATGGAGACCGCTATCGCAGACGCCCGGCCATCTGGGCCGACCGGGTGACACGTCGCTGGAAGATCTGGAAGCGGATGGCATGGTAGAGAAGAGCGATCCTGATGTCGAAATCCGGTCGTTGCGACAGGAACTCAAGCTGCGCATCATGCTGCAGAACCTGCTGTTGCAGGGGCTTTTGGTGATCTTCGCCGTGTTAGGCGCCGGCGCGGCGTTCCAGCCCGAGGCGTCTGCCGCACTGTGCCTCGTGTTTCAATGCGTGATGCTTGCCGCGGCGCTGCAGTGGTGTCATCACGGGATTCGCACGGCTCAGATCAAGGCATTTCTGCAAGAGATCAATCCGGATGACGCGCATGGCAAATGGGAAACCTGATTGCCGGCACACCGCCCTGCCGCATTACTCGGGTCACGCTGGATGGTTTCGACCAAGGGCGTGTTTCTCGGCCTCGGGGCAGTGATGCTGCTGCTCGGTCCGGGCTTGTCACCAGAAATCGTTGTTCTGCCCTTGCTGGCTTCTCTGATGGTCTGGACCACCGCTGCAGCCTTCCTGTTCACGAATCCTAAGGAATAGTATGAGCACGCCCCCTTTCGGCCTCGTGATCCCTGTCCGCAACGAAGCTGCCGCGTTGAGCGAAACTCTCCCTGCCCTTCTTTCTGAAATGAAAGGTCTGCCGGCACGCCCGGTCTGGGTGTGCAACGGCTGTATCGATGAGAGCGTGCAAGTGATCCGTACCCTTGCCGGACGGGACGCGGAAATCATCGAGCTTTCACGGCCGGGAAAAACCGGAGCCCTGCAAGCCGGAGATGATACCATGGATGGGTTGTTTCCGCGATTTTACCTCGATGCCGATATCATCCTCTCGCCCGGTGCCCTTCCTGCGTTGCTCCGCCCATTGGTCGATGGTCGGGCAGATCTCGTAGCGGCACGGCGAATCCATGCCGCAAATTGTGTGTCGGCTCTTTCTGCTGCAATGGCGCGAACATGGGACGCGTTACCGTATGCGCGACAGGGGTTCGGCGGAGTCGTCGGCGTGTCAGAAGCCGGGCGCACCTCTTGGGAACGCTGGCCGGACATACTGGGCGATGATATCTTCATGGCAGCCAGCATTGCGCCGCATCGCCGCGTGATGGTGCCACAGGTGACCGCCAGCACGCGCCCGCCTGCAGATTTCACTGGCTGGGTCAGGATGCGCGCGCGCTGGTTGCAGGGTGAGGCAGAGCTGCGCGGGCTAGGGCTGGAGGCTCCCAAGGTTGCGGGGCAACGCAACGCGCTTTTGCGGAGAATGCTGACACCTTCTATCGCTCCTGGCGCTGTTGCTTTTGCGGCGGCGCGGCTGCTCGCGCCGCTGGCGCGCGACCGCGCGGCTTCCGGCTGGCACCCGGACCGAAACGGCTGGTCATGAGCCGCGATCTCAAGCACGGCGCGTCCCCGGATCTCCCCGGGACCGGGTTTCGGGTTGAGCGTTCGGGAAAGAGGCTGACGCGGATGGAAAGTCTCTGGCGCCTTGTCACGTCCATAGTTGATCCACGCGCATGGGACCATTTGTTGAAATTGGTCAACTATTACAACTACGCCAACGTGCAGCCACGCCGCGCCATGACGATCGGCGCGGGAACTCGGTTCAGTCCGACTGCAACCTTTGCATATGGTCATCGGGTAAGGCTGGGGGAGCGCGTCCTCGTCGGAGAGAATACGCGCCTGTGGGCCGGTCCGGAACACGCACGCATCATCGTTGGAGAAGATACGATCCTCGGGCCGAACGTGTTGGTGACGGCTGCAAATTACCGTTTCAACGACGGCGCGCCGATTTAAGCGCAGCGCAGGGATGCCGCCGACATCGTGATTGGAAAAGACGTCTGGATAGGCGCTGGGGCGAGCATTCTTGCCGGGGTGCACATCAGATAAGGCGCTGTGATAGCAGGAGGGTCTGTTGTCACGCACGATGTGGATACTGGCGAGATTGTTGCTGGTCTGCCCTCCCGCGGCATTGGAACGCGGAAGCCCTCGCGTTGACGTGGAATGAACCGAAAAATGCTGGGAACGAACAGCGTCGATGATTTGACTATAAGATCATCTCTAGTTATCAAATCAGGTGGAATGACGCCTTCGGCGATAGCGCTGAAAGCGCTGTAGCGATAGTCTGCCTTTGAGCACTGCTTGCCGATTTCCCGGTATGCCTCAAAAATTCCGAGGAAGGTCTTGACCAGGTGCCGCCACTTGCAGGTGTCGCTGTCGAAGCCCGCCGGGAAGCGGCGGTTGGATTTGGGCGGGATGACCGCCTCGATCAGCGCGCCGCGCAGCCAGTTCGCATCGAAAGCCCGGTCTGCAGGCAACTGGCCGCAGTTCGGGCCCGTTATCAACGCGGCAGTGCCAAGCAGGTCGCGGGCCTGCCCGGGCAGCAAGCGAGAGTCGGTCAGGTTGCCGAGCGCGTCAGCCAGCCCCGTGTGCAGCCCGTCCGAACCACCCAGAGCACCGCGTCCACCACCAGCCGGGTATCAGGCCCGGTGCGGCCGTGGTCACATTCCCGGCCAGGACAGTGCGAGGCAATGATTGCCCATAGCCTGACTGTCAACGTCATGCGGATCAAGTCTAACTCCCATCTGGTGAGAAACGCTTGAAATTTGGTGATCCGTAACGCTACGGCGAGGGTCGTCTGACGCCGCTGGGGCGGCGGTGATAGGTCCGAGCTTATGGCCGAGCTAATGTTCAGACCCGAGATCGAAGTTCTTTCTGCCGCCGATGGTGTGCGGCGCCGTCGCTGGAGCGAGGCGGAGAAGCTGCGGATCGTCGAGGAGAGTTTTCCTGGGCCCCGAGGCAAGTGCGACCGCGAGGCGGCATGGCATCTCACGCTCGCTAATGACCACATGGCGGCGGCAATATCGGAATGGCGACCTCGGGGGTTGCCCGCCGCCGCCGTTCACGTCGCTGGCGCTCACGGCTGATACGCAAGAGGCTGCTCCTGAAGCCCCGACGCTGTCGGCTGCTGAGGACAAGGTGGAGATCGCGCTGGGGAACGGACGCCGCATGGCGGTGCCAGTCCATATCGATCCCACGGTGCTGGCGCGGTTGCTACCGGTGGTCGACGGACACTGATCGTCTTCCCGGCGGGGGTGCGCGTCTGGATCGCGGGCGGGGTCACCGACATGTGCCGCGCGATGAACACCCTGGCACTGCAGGTTCAGGAGGGGCTGGGGCGTGATCCCCATGCCGGCGAGATCTTCTGTTTCCGTGGGTGCAAGGGCGACCTGGTCAAGCTGCTCTGGCACGACGGGGTCGGCATGTCGCTCTACACCAAGCGGCTCGAGGCGGGGAAGTTCATCTGGCCCGTCAGCCGCAGCGGGGAGGCCGTGCAGGTCTCGGCAGCCCAGTTCGGGTGTCTTCTCGTGGGGATCGACCGGCGCCACCCGCGCTGGACACAACACCCTGCAAAAACGGGATAAATCTGGCCCGCGAGACTTGTTTTCATGGGCGTTTCGAGGCCCCTGTCGCAGTCTTTCACCATGAAGGACACATCCTTCGAGATCGCCAGTTTACGTGCCGCGCTCGCGGCCTTGGAGGCCCGTGCCGAAGCCGCCGAGAGCGAACTGGCGCAGGCCCGGGCGGTGGTCTCGACCTCCGGGGCGATGATCAAGCATCTCAAGCCGGAGATCGCCAAGCTGCGGCGGGAACAGTACGGCCGGAGCTCTGCGCGCCGCGCGCATCTGATCGACCGGATGGAGTTGCAGCTCGAGGAGCTGGAGGCTGCGGCCACCGAGGACGAGCTCGCGGCCGAGATGGTGGCAAGGACCACCTCCGTTGTGGGCTTCCAGCGCCGGCGTCCGGCCCGCAAACCCTTCCCGGAGCATCTGCCGCGGGAACGGGTCGTGGTCGAGGCACCATCGGCCTGTTCATGCTGTGGCTCCGACCGCATCGTGAAGATGGGCGAGGACGGCGAGCCATTGTGCGCCAATGGTTCGCGGACAATGGCGAGCGAGACGCTGGAAGTCATTCCGTGACGCTGGAAGGTCATTCAGACCGTCCGCGAGAAGTTCACTTGCCGCTCTTGCGAGACGATCAGCCAGGCGCCGGCGCCGTTTCATCCGACATCGCGCAGCTGGGCCGGGCCGAACCTCTTGGCGACGATCCTGTTCGAGAAGTTCGGCCAGCATCAGCCCCTGAACCGGCAGGCCGAACGCTATGCCCGGGAAGGGGTCGATCTCAGCCTGTCGACCCTGGCTGACCAGGTCGGCGCCTGTGTCGCCGCGCTCGAGCCGCTCCACCTGCTGATCCGCGACCATGTCCCGGGGGTCTCCCGGCTGCACGGCGATGATACGACGATGCCGATTCTGGCGAAGGGCGGGACGCGCACAGCACGGCTCTGGACCTATGTCCGCGACGACCGTCCGTTTGCGGTCGGTGCGCCGCCGGCGGCGCTGTTCTACTTCTCCGGGGACAGGGAGATGGCCCACCCCAACCGGCATCTCGCGGGATGGCAGGGCATCCTGCAAGCTGATGCCTATGGCGGATACAACGATCTCTATCGATGCGACCGGGACCCCGGCCCGGTGAGCAGCGCACTCTGCTGGAGCCACGCCCGTCGGAAGTTCTTCGAGCTTGCCGACATCAAGGATAAGGCCCGCAAGAGAAAGCCGGTCCACGACATCTCGCCCGTCGCGTTGAAGGCGGTGGCGAGGATCGACGCCCTCTTCGACATCGAACGACAGATCAACGGCCTCGATGCCGGATCGCGGCTTGAAGTCCGACAAATTCGCTCACGCCCTCTGGTCGATGACCTTCACGACTGGATGCACGCCGAACCGGGCACCATGTCGAAGCACAATCCGGTGGCCCAGGCGATCACCTACATGTTCAAAAAGGACCGCTGGGAGGCCTTCACCCGCTTCCTCGAAGATGGCCGGATCTGCCTGACGAACAATGCGGCCGAGCGAGCGCTGCGCGGCGTGGCTCTCGGCCGGAAGTCATGGCTCTTCGCCGGCTCCGAGCGCGGTAGTGAGCGCGCTGCCTTCATGTATTCCCTGATCGTCACCGCGAAGATGAACGACACCGACCCGCAGGCATGGCTGCCGGACGTCCTCGACCGACTGCCTGACACAACCGCTTCTCATGTGCCGAAGCTGCTCCCTTGGAACTGGAAAGCCGCGGAGCACAGCCAAGTCGCATGACCGCGGCCTNCGGTAGCGGGCGGGGGATGGCTTGCTCATACAGCCCGTGTAACCGCATGGATTCACGATGTGAATCGTCAACAGTCAAAGTTGTGCAACAACGCCGTGTTCATGCCGCCTTTGGTGCGCCCGATCAGGCGCCCACGCCCCCCTTTTTCACGCCCATGCTGGTCGCGGTGCGGTGGGCCTCGAGATAGGTCGCGTCGATCATGACGGTCTTCTCTTCGCGGTGTTCGGCGGCCAGGCCGGCCATGATCCGGGCGNCCCTGATCGTCACCGCGAAGATGAACGACACCGACCCGCAGGCATGGCTGCCGGACGTCCTCGACCGACTGCCTGACACAACCGCTTCTCATGTGCCGAAGCTGCTCCCTTGGAACTGGAAAGCCGCGGAGCACAGCCAAGTCGCATGACCGCGGCCTACAACGGCTTGCAGTTACCCACAAGTCGTGTGGCAACTTGAATCACCTACCAGACTTGGCATTGCTGGCTTCGATACGATCGTGATTCGTCATGGTGCACCGAACGGATCGAGGTGCAGGCATCGGGCAGAGTTGGGTGGAAAAAGAAACCGCCGGGTGTGATCTGGGGGACGACCGGTTGAACCGGCGCCTTGGGACGATGCTTGAGGCTCTTGGAGAGCGGCCGGGGAAATCGCTGCCCACGGCGTTTCAGGACTGGTCGAATACCAAGGCGGCCTA